>NZ_NPDQ01000010.1 GCF_002812125.1 Leptospira brenneri | reverse complement strand
TAAAAAAGTTCGCAGTTCAATACGTTTATTTTGAAGGATTGAGGGAAGAAAGAGCAAGGTAATGTGACATAATTCTGAAAAGAGTTTGGGGAAGAGATATTTCAGCTAACTAGAATTTGGTTAAAGGGGCAATGAACTAGCACAGAGATGGCGGCTTTGCGCACGACAACTAACAAGTATGATTTTGTGGTTATTCGCATAGCAAAGATTCATCTAAAGCTAAAGTAATATGGATATTGTAGCGACCGCTCCTTCTGTAATTTCTGAGCCTGCTTAGTTTTTGGATTACGTTATATGTGGTATCTCTCGTGTTTGTTTTGGTTATGCTTCTAGTCTCTAACTAGATTTTATCGTATTACAACGTAAATGCGAACATGTTTGGAAAATATTTTTGAAGAAGGGCTTTCTGTTTGATGGGTGGGCAGGTTTGTGATAGAAGGATCTCATTGGGTGGCGGGTCTAGTTCCCCTCCCTCATCAGGGCGGGGTGATTATACCCTCACTAATACCGCACGTTAAATTGCATATAACCATAACCCTCACGAGAACTCTGGCCGTAACTCACCGCAGAAGGGTTTACAGGTAGGTAACCGAATTCCAAAGTTTCTTCATCCAGACCCAAGAAATAAAAAGTAGCAGCTGAAACGAGCATCAAACCCATCAAAATAACCATCGGACCTGCCACCAATTGCCTGTCTTTGCGGTTCTCCATTGGCAAAGTCCCCGCCATACTTTTCAAGCTCCTGGCTTTTGATTCCGCATTATCGATGACCGAGTTTTGCACCCCATACCAAAAGAAAAATTCATTAGGATTGTTCTGATAAAAAGTTTGAATTGCAAGGCCGTTAACAAGTGTTACCTCGGATCTTGCAGCAGAGTAAGCCTGCCTTGAAGCATAATTTAAATATACATAACTTGCATAAAACAAAAGAGAGCCATACAATGAATAGGTGGCAAAGTCTTTATAAGTATGATCCAAAAAAACATTTTGTTTATTTTTATAATAAACTTCTGTTTTCCCTTCTCTCATTTCTACATCAACGACAACCTCTTCATTATCTTTTGCATCTACAGCACGAAAGCTATCAATATAACCATCTTTTGAGACTCGTAACCGATTCATTCCTGCCGGGATTGCAATACGACTTAAAGGTGTTTTTCCTAAGTATTGAATTCCTAAATATACATCCGACTCTACATTTGAATTTACGGAAATAAAAGAGTTACTCAACTTCAAAGAAAGGTTAACATCCAATTGAAAGGATTTTCCCTTCTCAAGTTGAACTTCCTGTTTAAAAGGATAGAATCCTTCTTTAAATATAAATAATGAACGTTTACCGATCGGGAATTTTTTACCAACCATCGGAGTTTTGCCCAAATAAATTCCATCCAAATAAACAAGAGCTCCCTCCTCACTTGCAGAAGAAACAGCAACCGATGTGGTTTCTTTTCCTTGTAATTTCTCTCGAATGGATTCACCAAGTGGCCCCATTTCCTGATAAGCTCGGATCACAGAAGTTTTATGTTCAAAAGGAATGATCTTTCCTTCAAAGTCGTCATAAAGAAAAACTTTCGTGAGTAGTTCGTTGTCTCTTACTTCAAAGGAACCTGTAATGATATAATCACAATTTAACTTAGACGCTAACCCGAATGATTCATCAGGGGTAGGTGCCCTTCTGTCTAAAATTTGTTTGATAGTGACTTTTACATAACGAGGATCCTTCTCTGGAGTCAGTTGTTTTTTCCCAGACCTTAAGTCTTCTAGATCCTTTTCGCTCGTAACTTCCTTCTTTTTTCTTTTTACGTTTGGCGACTCTGCATCAATTTTCTCTTGAAGTGTCATTTGAGGAGAATCACCAAAAGAATGATAAACAATATTTGGTTTCGGATGTTCTACATAGGTGTATTCTAAATTGCGAAGTTCAGAAATTAGAACCGAAGGAATCCCTTTGATCAAATATTCTTTGGTTGGATCGGGACTAGTTGCAACAAATGAAAATAAACATAAATTACGAGAAGACTCGTAAGTAACGCTTCCTTTATAACTTTGTTTTGGAAAATTATAATAATCATCAATCGAATATAAAGGCAAGGCATTGGTAAGAAGCCCCAAGATGATGAGTAATGCTGAAATTTTATGTTTCATTCTTTTTCTGATTCGATCCCAAAGAATACACCAAGGTTAAAATAGCAACTACCGGAAGCAAAACGGAAACAGGTGATCTATCAAAATAATCCTTAGAAAAGGAGATCTGTTCCCCAAGCCCTGGGCCGGTCTCACCGAGAGATGTTTGGATTCCTAAATAAGAAAACAAAGCAGTGGTCATCACCACTGCTGGAAGTCCTGAAAAAAACAAAAATCCAAACATATCACGAAGTGCAGGTAAGTAATGTAAAAAAACCAACTGATACGATTTTGCACCCATACAAAAAGAGGCTGATAAATAAGAGCTCTGTTTGATTTCGCGGATCTTTGCAGTGAGAGTTTCATAAGACAATGCCCAGTCAGAAACAAGAATCGCAATGAAAATAGCAAAAGGATTTTCCGGTAACAAACTCAGCACAACCAAAGCAGACAATAATGAAGGAATGGCAAGAGAAACAGAAACAATTCCTGAAAGAACAAAGTCTGACTTTTTAGGGAAAAAAATGGAGAAGGTAGACAAAAGAAAGGATACTAGGATGGTAAATATTCTCGCAGGAACTACAAGAACAATGGTCGACAAAGACCCATAACAAAACAATGCAAAGTTGTCGCGACCGAGTCTATCCGTACCGGCCAAAAAACCAGGAGAAAACACCGGTAAATTATTTTTCTCCAAATCTACTGCGATTGGTGGTGGTAACAAAAAAACACCCAAAAAAACAAATCCAAAAAAGAAAAACCGAACGAAGTTATGAACTGTCATCTTCATACCCCACCGGAAAAGAATCGTTGTAAATAAAATCCAAGACGATTCAAAACATAAAATAAAATTCCAGAATACATAAGAAGAGTTGCTAGTAATTTTGTATCCATTGATTTAATTGAATAGTATAAAGATTTTCCAATTCCTGGAAAAAAGAAAATCTCTTCTACAACCATAGCACCGGACAAAAGAGATCCAAAATCTAAAACCAAAAGAATAAGTGCAATTGGTAATACCTTTAAAAAAACTTCCTTTCCGATGATATGACCCCAAGGATAGGATCTTGTTAATAACAACTGCACATATTTAGAATCTGCTTCTTTACGAATTTCAGGTAATAGATACAAAGACATCCTTGCGAAAATCCTAGAACCCAAAGCAATTCCAGGCAAAACGACAAAGTATGTATTTCCTAATTCGTATCCGCCGGGAGGGAACCACTCCAATCGATAAAAAAATACAATTAACAATAGTATGGCGACAATAAAAACAGGAGTAGATAAAATTAAATTCGAAGAAAAGGAAACTAAATCATAAAGTTTTTGTGACCGAAAATATGTAGCTCCTATAGAAAGGCAAAAAGCAAAAACAGAACCAAATACAATACTAAAAATTGCAAGATGGAAGGTTGAAAAAAACCGAGCACCTATATGCGAGTAAACAGTCTCTCCATTCTCTGTTTTGCCACCGGACTCAAAAATCAAAGATTTCCAAAATTGAATGTAGGTGGATAAAAAATCATAGTTATGATTTTGAACTTCTGTGATCCCGGCATCGGCATACAGATAAGATTTATCTTTTGTATGAAATTCAGAAACAAAACTACTGATACAAGACAACAGTAGTAAAAAATACAGAAAACGGAAAATCTCCGACTTCACTGGATTAACTTTTGGAAAGGAAGGCCTTTTGGATTTCTTCGAAATTTTTGGCTTTGATGAGTTTTTCTCTTTCTTCAGGAATGTTGAGTGTTTTTGCAATCAAGGCCAAGGTTTTGATATGATCTTGAAACTTATTTTTCGGAACAATGAGCATAATAAAAATTTGAACCAAACCATGATCCAAAGCATCAAAATCTATTCCTTGTGGTGCAATCGCCATGGCACACTTCAACTCATTAACATAATGAACAGAACAGTGCGGTATAGCAACTCCACTTCCAATACCAGTAGACATTGACTTTTCGCGATTCATTAAGGAGGAAACAGTTTCTTCTTCGTGACTAGGATCTAACGATTGTGTGGCGACCATATGTGAAATCATTTTTCGAATGGCATCTTCTTTTGTAGATGCTTTGAAGTCGAAAATGATATTTTTTGGATCCAGAATCTCCAGAAGTTGATTCATATGATATAACTTACTCCCACCTTTTCAAGATCGACTTATTTTCCAAGAAAAACCCTGACTAAGAGGCCTTCTAACAGAAAAAAAACAACCAAGACCAAAACAGCACTTATCCCCATTTTACCCACAAAAAAGGCAATGGGAAGCAAAATGGCAAAACTCAGTAAAGAAACATAATAGGAACCGTAAAAATTACGACCAGGACTCATGTGCAAAAAGAAAGCGAGAGCAGAATAAGACAATACCCAGTTAAAACTTAGATTACCAGAACCGACTCCCCAAAGAGAAAATAGAATCAGCCAACCCAAGAGAAACCCAAGTAAAACAGTCCTTCGGAAGGAAACCCAGGCAACTCCTACCAAAACATAGACACCAAGGCTATCGGCAAAAGAAAAAAACTCAGTCCCCTTCCACGGAACAGCGCTAAACCAAGGTAAAGACAAAGGCAAAACAGAAGTTTCTAAAGAAATCCCAGCCCAAGGTGTGAGTTCCAAACTAGCCCGAAAAGAATATCCAAGTAAGGAAAAAACTGTATCCCAAACCAAACAAAAAAATAAAACCAAAGCAAAAATAGGAACTCGTAAGGAATAGTTTTGTCCTAAAAAGTAATGAACTACCAAAGCAAAAAGAAATGAGACCGGTAGTAGAATCGGATGCAACCAAGCTGTTGGTAAAATAAGAAAAACAATGAATAGTTGAGAAAGTAGTCCCAACCAATACAGTGACTGATTGGCACGAATACAAAAACCAAAATATACTAAAGTGAGAATAGAAGCCAAAACAATTGGTAACACAGGAATGGGTTGCACATGGGCAAATACATAACCTAAAAATCCTGTCAGAGTTAAAAAATAAAAAAAGTCTGCAAATATCTCTGAAGATTTAACACCCCAACTATTTTCAGATAGAATATAAAGATTCTTTAACATCTTATAACGATGATTAAACCATCACTCCTTCAATTCTCTTCCGAATGTCAATCCCAGACGGACAATAAACCGTACAAATTCCACAGGACACACAAAGGTCTTTTTCAAATTCTTCAGTTTTTCCTTTGATAAGTTGGACTGGATTTGCATTAGTCGGACAATAGTTGTTACACTCCATACAATCAATACAACTAAACTCCTTTCTAGATGCGGGGAGTTTTTCATACAAAGTGATGGAGCAATGTTCATATATATTAAAATATCCCAAAGAACCAACGTCCATTGGATTTACTTCTTCAAAGACAGTTTCAAACGATGCGATTTTATAGCGTTTGTCTAAATTGGCCGGAATGAATGCCAATGATTGGCCATTGGTTAAAAAAAACTGACGAGGTTCCAAATCCATTCGTCCCTTACGGTCCACTAAAAATACGGCAAGGTGTCTTTTTGTAAAAGGTTCGTCATAGTATAACTTTCGCAAGATGTGAAAAATAGTTTCTGCGCCTAAAAATAAAACCTCATACCCAATCAAAGATTTTCTGGTTTTATCTACTGGTGTTTGGAATTGTTTGTGTAAAAAATATTCAGGGATCCCGTTTGGATGTTCAAAATCCAAATTAGAAACTTCAAAAAAATTTGATATCTCTGCTTTAGGAAAAATAGAACGTAATAGTTCGATGAAAGATAAATATGCATCTTTCATATCACGAAGAATCATTTCTTCAAAATCTAAATGTTGGTATCTACAGAAGGGTGATAAAACAATTTTAAAATTCGAATCTCTATTGAACTTTTGGAAATAATCTTTTAAAGGTGTTTCAATTAAATCTAGAGAATACAAAGCACCAGCATCAAAAGCTTCTAATAATGCAGAAAAATCATAGTTCCTAGAATGATAAGGCGAAGTAGTAGACCAAGAACCATCTTGTTTGATTTGAAAGTATTTCTGATCTGGAGTAAGACTTGCAACACCATTGACGGGAGCAAGCACCTTCTTCCCGTTATGTGCAAGCATAACCTGCCCGTGGGTAACTCGAGCAGGATAGGAATCAGAGAGAACGCTACCCGCAGGAACGGGGATCAGGAATTGACCCTGAATCGTCCGTTCTTTTTTGTTTTCAGTTTTATGAAATTTGCGAGCGAAGGCGCGAGGTAACCTGGGGAACAACACGCCGGTAATGATTTAGACGGCTTTCACCATGTAGATTTCGTCTTTGATTGGGAGTTCTTTTTTCAAATTCTTGATGTAAGGTAGAATCTCTCCCATTTCTTCATAATATTCGCAGTTTGTCTGCATACGGCGAGCTACAGTAAAATATTTATAAAGTTTTTCTTCACCGGAACGTTTAGACCACTTCTTCTTGTTACATTTAACTCGAAGAATGTATTTATCTTGCTCCGATTCATATTGGCGAACCACAACACAATGCAAACAGTTCGCGCAGTAGACTTTTTCACTCATGGATGACCCCTAACCTAGGTTGAATTTACAGCTTTTTGGAAGGAACGGTTTCGTCAAGTAAGTACCATCGCCTATTCCTAAGCGACGGCACGAAGTTCCTTTTCTGCTTTAGTCGCTGGTTTGAATTTCCAGAACGACTCTGCCACAGAAAGATATGAGACATAGAAAAATCCGATGGAATAGAGAACCATAAAACCGATCATATACGGTTTTCCGACCAAAAAGGATAAATAGATGCAGAATACACAATAGGCACCCATAAAAAACTCGAGAAAAGCTCGGTAGTCCACAGGAACCACATATTTGATTTTGTCCTGCAAACTATCCCCTTCTTTCTCAATTCTGAGCTTCGGAGTGCGTTTGAATCCAGATTGAACCCCAAAAACAGCTTCTACCCAAGCGTAAGTGTTCATAACTGCAATTCCCGTTCCAATCATCACGAGGATGGGAAGGTAAACCAATTTTGATTTCCAGTTTTTGTGGATTTCTCGTTGGGAATAGGCATAAAAAATGACAGGACCCATAGATCCGATGGAAAGCACCGCAGCCGACCCAAAAAGGATCTCCATAGGGAGGTCATCCATCTTAAACCCTGCCCAAAATTCCATAAGGAGAAGTGGAGCAGTCAGAAGGATATTGATGATCATCAGTGGATGTACAGAATAATTGATGAGATGGGTAATCGCTTCCCCTTTGATTTTCCACGATTCGTTTGATTTCCAAATCCGAGGGATGAGTTTGACTGCTGTTTGGATGGAACCTTTGCACCAGCGAAACTGTTGGGCTTTGTAAGCATTCATGGTCGCAGGAATCTCTGCCTTACAAACCACATCTTTAATATAACGGAATTTCCAACCTTTGAGTTCAGCGCGGTAAGAAAGATCGAAGTCTTCTGTGAGGGTGTCATGTTCCCAACCGCCAGCGTCTTCAATACAAGAACGTCGCCAGATTCCGGCAGTTCCATTGAAGTTCATCCAAAGACTAGATCCGTTCCTTGCGACCTGTTCGATCATAAAGTGACCATCAATCCCAAAACTTTGGGCTTTGGTTAGGATATTATAAGTTTCATTGATATGACCCCAACGAGTTTGGACCATTCCAATAGACTCGTCCTCAAAATACCCCATAGTTCGGAGAAGGAAGTCTGAGTCGGGAGTGAAGTCAGCATCGAAGATTGCAATGTAATCTCCTTTCGCTTTCGCCATCCCTTCATCCAGAGCACCTGCTTTATGACCTTTACGATTAGTTCTATGAACGTGTTCGATCCAGATTCCTTTTTTCTTGTACTGAGCCACAAGGCCTGCAACCTTTTCAATGGTTTCATCAGTGGAATCATCTAGAACCTGAATTTGAAGTTTTTTTGCAGGGTATTGCAAATTACATGCGGATTCGATCAAACGATCTACCACATAAAATTCATTAAAAATAGGAAGTTGGACGGTTACCGTAGGAAGGTTTTTGTCCTTTAAGGAGAGGATCTTTGTTTCGTCCTCTGCACAGTTTTGTTTGTATCTGCTATACAGAAACACCATAAGGTAGGTGTGTAACCCAAAATAGAAGAGAACCAAAATATCAAAGCCGTATAGAACGAGGAAGGATATAGATAAAAACGTGAGCATAGTTATAGTCAAAATCGGCATATAGGGCGTTTTGGTCAAACATTTTGTGCACCGCCAAATAAAATTAGAATTTCTTTGGTTTGCGAATGAGGCCTATCTCACATCTTTGGTTGCAAATTCTATGGATTCTCAATGGAAACGTTTCTGGGAAACCGGTTTATTCCCCTCACTTGAGTTTAGTCTTAGCCTATCCATTGGTTATGTGCTTTCTCTTTTCTTTTATGTAGCCGGCTCCGAACTGGCTCTGATCGATCGTACAGACACAGCTTATCCCGTATTACAGATTCTTCTTGTTATTTCTTTTTCAATTGGATTCATTTACAGGAAATACAAACAGACGTTACCCGTAAGTTTAACAGTTGTCCTTCTTGGTACTGCAATCATCCAAGTTTTTTGGTTTTTAAGGGCCAATTCTGCTGAGTTTCTGATCGATTACATTTTTTCCTTCGAATTAGTTTTGTTAAGCGGGATTTTGTCAGCATTCTGTTTGGGTATTTACGCGGGATCTTTACGTGATTTTAGGTTCTTAAGTTTTGCCCTCGGGGTGACTGCATTTACCTTTTATTCTTTATTTGAACCCAACCAAAACTATTCTATGAAAGTTTTGTTAGCGATCCTTTATATATTGTTATCTCTATATTTAATCAATACATTAATACAAAGAACCCCTTATTCAAGTAAGTTCTATAAAATTCGTTCCAAAATCGGCAAACACCCGCTATTTGCTCCATTCTATAGGTCAGCATTATCTCTACTGATCTCATATTGTATTTTGCACTTATACTTCCAACCGGGACCAAAAATTCCTCTGATCCTTTCTGTTTCATTTTCAGTAATCTTTGGTAGAGTGTTATCTTTACTTGGGGGTTTAAAAAAAGAAACGAAAGCTGTTTTTCTCATTGGGAGGGTCGCCCTTCTATTTGCTTTTTTCTTTTTTATCTACCAAACCTATTGGAGTTCCTTTTTCATTGCACTTTGTATTATCACTGGGTCCATTGTTGGATTTTTTAAGCCAAACAAAACAGCATATAAAGAATATTTATTAGTTGGATTAGAAACAAGTATTTACCTTGGGCTTTCTTTTTTGTTATACTTCTGGAATTTACCAATGGGAATTCGCACCGTCTCAGCGTTGTTATTTGTTCCAGTCTTGGTTTATCCTTATTTAATGCAAAAACACATTGTGCGGCTACCAAGGATTTTGATGTTGGTTGCAGCAACGATCACTGTTTTACTTTTCTTTTCACCACCTACAATACGAACCAGCACCCCTTTTTCTAAAAAAGAAATTTTCGACCCAATTCCATTTGCAGTCACAAATATTGCATTTAATACAGATGATTATATTTTTTATAAATCTGTTTTACCTTTTAAGTCCAATCCATTCCTTCCTAAACGATCAGAAATCAAAGGGAAAACAGTTGTACTCGGCCTGAGTTCAAATCAATCACAAATCATTTCTTATATTGAAAGACTAAGCCAAGAACAACATCCATTCTTAATTCTAACAACGAGAAACAAAACTAATCAATTTCATCATATCAATGCATTGTCACTCTTAAGTAGAAAATCTTATTGGAATTTTGATATTTATTATCCTAGTTATTTAGAATCAAAAATCGGATTTGCCAATTCACTTCCCACAGATTGGAAACTCAAATACTTTGGCGAAAAACTAGACAATGCCACAACCTTGGAAGTTGTAGCTGTATTAGATTCAGTATTAAAATATTCTTCTGGAGATTTACGAAAGGATGCACTGGAGATCAAACATCTTTATTACGAATCCTTTGCAGAATATTCAAGATTTTACCACGATCTAGGACAAAATAAACTGGCGTTAGATGCAATTGCGATCGCTCGAAAGTTCGAACCACCCAAACCTGATTTGTTAAGAATTGCATTTAATAGTTTAAAATTCACCACTCCGGAAGCAGAATACATTCCCATTTTAGAAGACTTAACCTCTGATTCCGAATTTCAAGAGTTTGCGTGGAATTCCCTGATTCCCATGTTTGAATCTTTGGGGGATTGGAATAACGCACTCCGTACGATGAGCTCATTAGAACGATTTTATCGAACCAATAACCAAACTGACCAAGCAAACGAATTAGAGTTAGCACGCGTTCGGCTATTCATCAATCAAGAAAATTGGAAAGAAGTAGAGCCGATTATCGGAGCAAGAATGAGAGAACATCCAGACTCAGTGATTTGGGAAAGACTTAAAAACGAAGTTATAGAAAAAAAAGATTCACTGCGAAGGTTGAGTGTTCGACCTGATGCAAGAGAGGCAAGAATCCAATGATCCATTCAACATTACTAGGAATCCTCGCAGCCGTTTTATCGGTATTTGTTGCCATTTTAATAGAAGGTGCGTCTTTACGTTCGTTCTTTCACTTACCCGCCATGTTACTGATCGTAGGCGGAACATTAGGTGCAACATTCGCATCCTACTCTATATCTCAGGTCACGAAAGCGGTAAGAGATACAAAGTTTGTTCTTTCTAGAAAAAAAGAAAAAGATTTAAAACTGATTTTCTTCCGATTTTGGGAGAAAGCAAGAAAAGATGGGCTTCTATCTTTAGAAGATGAAGCAAAAAAATTGGACAACCCCTTTTTACAAAAAGGAATTCAGTTGATTGTTGACGGATCAGATCCCAGGACCATTGAAGAAATTTTATGGGAAGCCCATGAAGAAGAAGAAAAGAATGATTTAAAATCCGCGAAGGTATTTGAAACCGCTGCTGGATTTTCGCCCACCGTAGGTATCATTGGAACTGTACTAGGCCTTGTTACGGTTTTGGAAAATTTAGATGGAGGGACCAAAGTTCTTGGACAAGGCATTGCAACAGCCTTTATTGCAACATTCTACGGAATTTCTTTTGCGAACTTAATCCTACTTCCAATTTCCAACCAACTCAAAACGATCGCCAAACAAGACAGTAACGAAAGGCAAGCAATCATGAGAGGAATTTTGTCTCTACAATCCGGTGAAAATAGAAGAATTCTTGCAGAACGAATTGATCCCTTTGTTAAATACTAACAATTAGGAAGTAGGTTCTGGTTGGATCAAAAATAACTGATGGATTTTTTCATCACGAAAGTCAGCCGGAATGGATTCTTTTGTTTTATTTATACACTGATAACCTCTTTGGTTCCACTCCTCATCTGCAATCTCCATTTTGAACTTTCTGAAATTCGTTGAGAACCAAATCTCTCCGTTATCAGTTAAAAACTTTGTTAATAACAGTAAAAGTAGATTTCGGTGTTTGGTTTGAACATCCCATTCCTCAAACATTTTTTTACTATTGGAAAATGTAGGTGGATCCAGGAAAATTAAATCATAACGCTCCCTACTCAGATTTTTTGTTTCTTCTTCAACCCATTGTAAAATGTCAGCATTAACAATTTGATGATTGGTCCTTTTAAAACCATTCTGTTCCAAATTTTTAGAGGCCCAATCACAATAGGTTTTCGAAAGATCGACACTTTTTGTTTTTGAGGCACCACCTGACGCTGCATAAACGGAAAACGCTCCCGTGTAAGAGAATAAATTTAAAACAGATTTTCCTTTAGCGGCCTTTCGAATCCAATCTCTTGTAATTCGATGATCTAGAAATAGTCCCGTATCTAAATAATCAGAAAGATTGATTCGAAAATCCAAATTGGATTCTTTTACCCACTCAAAGTTCCCTTCAATTGCGAACTTATCGTATTGCTCTGCTCCTTTTTGTTTTTTACGATGTTTTAAAAATAGTTGTTCGTCTGGGATTTGGAAAACATCTCTAACGATGCCCGCGATTCGATCAAATCTTTCATCGTGACCTTCTTCTAATTGAAAACGTACAGAACTTTTATCATACAAAACCAAACCATTGGGGTAACGATCCAAGATGAATGGAATTTGTGGGATGTCTTCCGAATAAATTCGGTAAGATGTTATCGATTCGCGTTTGGCCCATTTTTCGCGTTCCTTCTTTAATTTGCGGAGGCGATTTTCAAACATGGTTAGGGCACCAAATCCCCGTTCGGTCATGAAATTTCCTTTTTAGGTGGGGAGGGGTTTTTAGGTAGATATCCCCGCCCTATCTAGACTGGGTGGGGTAATCCACCCGCCACCCAATACGCTCCATCTACCACGACACGTAAAAAAAGTCCTTCATAATTCAAAATCCAAATGTTTTTTTTAAATGCAGTTCATGTTTTTGATTGGTGAAGGAAAGATCATAGAAAAGACTGTCGGCTATGTCCACTAAAGATACAACTTTCATTTATTGTGATGGTAGTTCCCGAGGAAATCCTGGTCCCGCTGCCATTGGTGTTTCCTTCCAAAACAATGATGGAATCGAATTCTTCTTTCTATCTGAAAAAATTGGAAATGCTACCAACAATGTAGCGGAATGGCAAGCTTTATATCGAGGAATGGAAGAAGCTATCAAACAAAATTTGCAAAAAATTAGATTTCGATTGGACTCCGAACTTGTCGTCAAACAGATGAAAGGTGAATACAAAGTTAAAAACAAAGATCTCCTTGTTTTTAAAAATAAATGTGAATCACTCAAAACCTCCTTTCAAAATTTTGAAATCCAATATATCCCACGTGAACAAAACTCTAGAGCTGACCAACTCGCAAATTTAGCTCAAGATGCAAAGGGCTAATTTTGAAAGTTATCTTAGCCCTACTTTCTTTTTTAGTTTTGGTCAGTTTCGTATCAAACTGTAAAAAGTCAGCGGCTCGTGAGCTTGATGATTTATTAGAATCTGGATCTTCTTTCCAATCAGCAACGTTCTGTGAAAAAAACAAAACCCAATTGAAAGAAAGAGAAGAAGACTGTCAACGAGTCACGGCATTGGCCAAAGAAGAAATTGATACCATTCTCAATCGTAGGTTAGATCTGGGAATTGCTCCCGTGATTGTGGAAAAGAAGAAAGGGCAAGAAGTTGAAGAATTCCTACAGGTTCATACTCGAATGGGGATTCGGTATTGGGAAATCTGGAAATCCAACGTGATTTTAGAATAGACAATCTTCGCCTACCGCAGGATAACAAATCATGGCTGGCGATCCTTCTCAAATTCTAAAAAAAATCGGACTTAAGGTAACAAAAAACCGTGAACAGGTTCTGTCAATTCTGCAGGGCTCGCCAAGACCACTCAACCACCAGGAAATTATGGAAAAACTCCCGAAAGAAGAATCTTGGGATCGAGTGACCATTTACAGAGCCTTATCCGATTTAGAAGAAAAAAACATGCTCAACTCGCTTCACTCAACAGATCGGGTCACCTATTTTGAGTTAAAGTCTGACGGGAACCATACGGTTTCAAAGGCTCATGGCCACCTCATCTGTAATAACTGTGGTAAAATTGAATGTATTGATGATCCTTGGAATGGAATTCCGTCCACCAAACAACTAAAAGGTTTTTCTACAGAATCCGTTGAAATTGTTTTTAGAGGCAAATGTAGAAATTGCCAATAGACATTCCCTCTTTAGTTCCTAGTAAATACCTAACCCATCTACTTCAAATTGATTCCACGTTGAAAGACGCGGGGTTTGAGTGTTATCTTGTTGGGGGATCTGTCCGTGATTTAGTTATGGGTAAAATTCCCAAAGAATATGATTTAACAACCAACGCGGAACCCAAACAAGTCAAACGATTGTTCCGAACCGTTATTGATACAGGCATCGAACATGGAACAGTAACGGTTGTTTTAGATAAAATCAATTATGAAATTACTACTTATCGCATAGATAAAGATTATACAGATGGAAGACGCCCGGACCACGTAGAATTTGGAACAACATTATCTGAAGACCTAAAACGAAGGGATTTTACGATGAATGCACTAGCATTCGATTTAAAAACAGGACTTCTTGTAGATGAACATTTTGGATTAAAGGATATAGAACAAAAAATCATTCGTACAATTGGTAATCCGATCAAACGATTCACTGAAGATGGATTACGCCCTATCCGGGCATTAAGATTTGCGAGTACTTTAGATTTTGAAATCGAACCTGAAACAAAAAAAGCAATTCATGAAACAAAACACATCACTAAAAAAATATCCTTAGAGCGTTTCCAAGACGAAGTATTAAAATCCCTTTTAGGTTTCAAACCTTCTCGAATGATTGAACTTCTTGCCGAAGAATCGATCTTTCAAATTTTTCTACCAAACCTACCCACTAAAATTTCTCCTAGGAAAGAGATTCTAGAGAAACTAGATAGGACAACAAAAGAATTAACGGGGCTGCAATTGGCTTTTGCATTTTATGCACTACTCGGTGAAATCACGTCAAAGGATTTAGAAATCATCTTAAGAACATTAAAATTCTCTGGCCAAAATACAAAAGATTGTATCCTGTTCTTTGAGATTTTATCCAAATGGGAAAAAAATAAAAAACAAAACGGTATCGACCTTTCTGTTTTAAAAAAAGAATACCTAGCTCCCGTTAAACGACATTTTCAAACCCGTTTTCCTGTTGATACCAAGTTCATCCAAAAACTAAACAGTATTTTTGAATCGAATATTACCGTGTTAGTCGAAATTTGGGAAGAAAATCCCCCGCTTCTCCTAAGCGATCTGAAACTCAATGGGAACCACCTCGCTGAATCTTTCCCAGACCTACCCAAAACCAGCTATGGAACCATCCTAACCCAACTTTTAGATCTTGTCCTACACTCGCCTAAAGAAAATGAATATTCTAGACTATTGCATCACTCTGCCCAATTTATAAGCAAAATGGTCAATTAATTTCAAGAATCTATTGAATTTCAGTTTCAATTTGTTCTTTTATTAATCAAAAACTTATTTTTTTTTCCAAAAAACCCCATTTAAACACACTGTTTCTCTTTTTTCTGTCAGAGCCTCTAAAATAAACCGCCAACCTGGTACACAACTTGCACAACAAGTTCACATAGGAGAAAAGGCAAATGAGAAATAAATATACTCTTCTCGCAACTTCGGTTGCCCTTCTCGTTTCAACTTCACTTTTGGCTCAAGGTGAGACAAAGGAAAAAGCTTGGTACGATAAGATCAACATTTCCGGTTACGTAGATGTATTCTATATGTATACTGCGAACAATGTGGAAGGCGCGAAACGTGATGCTTCAGGAACTTTCAACACGCAAAACAAACAGTTTGGTGTAGCAGCGGCGGCACTTGACTTGCAAAAACTTGCGGACAAAGATAGTCCTTGGGGTTTTAGAACTGTTTTCCAAAACGGTCAAAACAACGTATATCAAGAAGCACCTTATAACCAAACAAACGGAACTGTAAACATGAACATGCTCCAACAAGCATATGTTTCATTTTACTTCCCAGTGTTAAAAGGTATGACTGTGGATATGGGTAAAATGGCCACTCACATTGGTTATGAAGTTTTGGAATCAAAAGATAACCCAACATACACGATAGGTTACATATTCTTTAACACAATCCCCTTCATCAACACTGGTGCTAGAGCAAACTTAGCTGTTACAGATAAGTTGAACTTAGGTTTCTATCTATACAATAGTGTGGGTGGAACAGGTTCCGATATTTCCCGTGTAAATAACGGAAACATGTCTGTTTACCAAGATGGTATTAACAAAAACAAGGCAGTAGGAACTCAAGTTTCTTATGACCTTATTTCTGATAAACTAAAAGTAACTTGGAACACTCTTTACGGTGTAGATGTTACTTACGCAAGACCATCCAATGGCGACTACTGGATGAACGAAGTTTATGGAACACCAATCAACGCAAGACGTGCTAGTTACCAAAATGACTATTGGATGATTAACAACGTAATCGTGAACTTCACTCCAAACGACAAAACTCTCGTATCATTTGACTATACTCAAGGTGATAAGAGTGGAGCAGCAGCTACTTTGACTGACCCAACAACTCAAGTTGATGTTGACGGAAACAAGGTATCTTTAACACGTGATGACAGTAATGCAAAAAGAACTTACAAAACTTACGGTTTGTGGTTCCGATATAAGTTTACTGACAAGTGGGCACTTGCTGGTCGTTACGAAAGAATCGACGATTCCAGAAACGGTGGTCCACTCGGAGTTAGCAATAACACAGCCGGAAGATATGATCTTCAATACATGGGTAGCCTTGGTTACAACACAACCAAATACTACTTAGGAAGTGCTGAAACTTTCACAATTACACCGACTTACTACTACGGAGACAACATTATCATTAAAGTTGACCTCAGAAGAGACCAAGCAAAAGGTCAAGTTTTCACCGACGAAAGAGGACAACCTCAAACGTACCAAAATGGTGTGACTTTAGGTATTGTTGCAACATTCTAAGGAAAAGGAGAAGTATAAAATATGAAATCCAACAAATTAAAACCCGGATTCGTCTCCCTAGCAATCATGGTTGCTTTGACTGCAATGTCATTTGTAGGTTGTGCAGAGTCTTCAACAAAAAAGAATGAAGATACTACTCTTCTTACTTATCTTGTGACTAACCCTCATGCACCAGTTGGTGCACAGGCAGACTGTGTTGCTTCAGTTGCTTTGATCAACTCTTGCATTGGGTCTAAAACACAAGTGGACGCGGGAGCAAACTGTTCGCTAGTTACGATTGCTGATAACCAAGCAATTGGAGCAGATTACAGTACAATCAAGACTGCTGTATCAAAACAATACACTACGTTGAAATGTAACATTGCAGAAAACAAGTATGCATCTGCATCCGCTGCAGTTGATGCTTTTAAAGATGCTTTGACTTTCACTTCAACAGCTGATGCTTCTTCAAAAGTAGTTTTCTCAGCACCAACTTACTACTAAGTTTTTGTTGAAGTTTACTTAGATATGATAGAGTGGGTTTTCCCACTCTATTTTTTTTCTTCTTACTTCTCTTCTAATTTATCAGAGCCTTTTTGTTCATTCTGATTCTTTTTTGAATCCTTTAACCACTTCCCCCAACTAAATCCTTGTGATCGGGTACTCGCTGGTTTGATTACATTGACTGTTCTAACTATCCCACTGCTACGTTTGAAAAAAACCTGAACCTCTTCATCGGGTTCCGCACCAGGTTCATAAACAGAAATAGGTCGAGTATAGATTAATACCTCTCCATCACCGCTATTAGCTATTCGATCAGGTTCTCCTAAATACTCTTTTACAAAGATTCTAGTTTGTTTGTAGAGTTTCTGTAGCATTACCTCTCTGATTTTTAAACCATTATAACCTTCTTCAGTTAATGCTTCACGTTGAGCTTTTTTCTTATCTTCATCTGTCTTTAGATCGTTTTCAGATTTTGAGAGTAATTGATTACACTTTGACTCATCCTGAAAGGTATCCATACAGTTATCAAATAAGGCTTGTTTGTTCTGTATGATTCGTTCTTCGGAACTCGAACATTGACAAAGGGAAAGAATGATTATACTGGTGGCAAAAAGAGAACTTTTCATTTTTCTATCCTATACTTAGACTCAAAATCTTCCAAGCACTATGCCAAAATTCCAAAAAATTTATACAAGTAGAGAATCAATATATTTCAGATTGATCATTCAAAAACCAGACTTATGAAATCTAGAAAGAAATTCTATTCGTAACAACAGACGAAACAACAAACAAGAAGATCAGCTAAAGAACCCAAGGATGAAAGACCGGACCTGGTCTCATTCTTTGGTTTTCTTTACGAAAACAGGCAATTTAGGACAATTCCGGATTCATTTTGCTTACAAACGGAACAGAATCATTTTGAAATCTTCTAAAAAACTCTTACTTCGCTGATTTTGTAATTTCAATTTTTAGGAAAAGATCATAATTCAATCCGTCCATATCGCAACGAGCGAGGGAGGATCTTATGTCCAGATTCTATTCTAACCTATCGATTCGCTTAAGGTTATTTCTTCTCCCTCTTCCCATTTTTGTGTTTTTACTAATCCTACTTGCCTTATTCGTTCGAATGCAAAATGAAAACATAGAATTTACAAGCAAAGAACTGAGAGGGATACAAATCATCAAACCTGTATATGCAACATTCCAAGAAGGTCTAAAAAGATTAAAAATCGGACAGGAAAAAGCGGATACACTAAAACCTTTGATTGAAAATGCATCAGAAGAAATCCTACTTTCGGGAATATTAACAGAAGATAACAATGAAATCAAAATATGGAAATCATACTTAAAACAAGAAAGTTTCGACCAACTAACAAGCAGAAACTTTTTAGCTGATACTCAAGAGTTAGCAATTAAAATTGGAGACCATTCCCATCTCATTTTAGATCCAGAACTAGAATCTTACTATCAAATGGAGATCATCCTATTCCAAATTCCAGAACTTTGGAAAAATGTAGCTCTTCTGAAAGAAGTGATTAGAGATGAATACTTAGGTTTTAATCAAAACCAAAAGAGTTTTTCGAATACGAGTTTCACTAAGGCAGTCATTTCGATCAGCGCGATAGAAACGGTTTGTGCCAATATAACAAAATCAAACAAAAAAAGTCTAGAGAGTGCACCAAAACATGCAGAGAAAATTGAACAAACCATTTCCAAAACAAGTGCAACCTGCAGAACCTATGTAGATGAATTAAATAATATTTTTTTAAAAGAAAATGTAAAACCAGTATCCGCAGAATCTTTATTCATCACGGTCCACAAAGGAACTGCCATCGGTGCAGAAATACAAGGTTTCTCTATTCTTATCCTTGAAAATTTAATTCAAGAAAGGCTTTCCGAACAGAAATTGCAAAGAACCACAAATGTAATGATTGTCATCGTAACATTAAGTTTATCAATATTATTGATACTTACTATTTTTAGAAGTATCAATAATCCTCTCAAAACAGTTTTATCAAAGATTAACGAATTGTCGAGCGGAGATGCTGATCTAACAAAACAGTTACCTGAATTTGGAAAAAACGAAATTGGAGAAATTACAACATCAATTAATGAATTTTTAAAAAAATTAAACCAAATTATGAACCAACTAAAACATTCAGTAAAGGAAGTAGAAAAAGTCTCAAACCAATTAAAAGAAGATGCTCTCTTAGTTTCAGATAATGCATCTGGATTGGCATCTACATCCGAAGAGTCGGCTGCTTCATTAGAAGAACTTTCTTCTTCCTTTGAAATTATGTTTACCTCCATTTCTGATGAAACCAAAAACATCTTTAAAATTGCAGAAGAAATCAAAAACATTGAAGATACAATTAGCAGTATAGAAAAAGAACTTTCACAACTTTCAGAAGAATCAATAGCATCAACGAATCTTGCTGATGCAGGGAATCAATCCATACGTAGTACAGACTCGTCTATGGTAGAAATTCGATCTGTCACTAGTGAAATCACAGGTATTGTTGATTTAATCACAGATATTTCAGAACAAACTAATTTACTTGCATTAAATGCCAGCATTGAAGCTGCTCGTGCAGGGGATGCCGGTAGAGGTTTTGCTGTTGTAGCTGAAGAGATATCAAAACTCGCCGATAAAACACAAATTTCAGTTAAAAACATAAAATCCTTAATTGAAAAAAGTAACCTCGCTGTTAACAACGGAGTTAGTCATGTAAATGAAACGGTAAGTTCCCTTAGTAAAATTGTTGGACAATCGAATAGAATACAAATAGGAGTTGGAAAAGTAAAAAATGAAATGTCTTCCCAATCAATTAGTTTGGCTAATGTGTCCCATGAAGTAAAAGAATTAAAAACCTTAGCAGAATCTATTGAATCATCTTGCCAAGAACAAAAACGCACATCAGAAGATATGGTAGTAAGCGTGAATACACTTTCTGGTAATGCACAAGAGCTGGCACAAAGTTCCGAAGATTTAAATCGAGTGAGTGTTACTATTAGCGAAGTTGCAATTTCTATTTCAAACATTGCTGATTCATTTAGAACCAACTAACAAAATGCTTTATGAATAAATTTTTACAAAGTTAAACATTCAAAAATAAATGATTGATCGATTTATTAAACCTTACTAATCGTTAGTAAGGTAGGAGGATTTTCGCTCACCATTAAGCAGCACAAAACTCTATGTCAAAATTACTTTCTAAATTTTCTATACAAACCAGACTTTTACTTCTACCCGCACCGCTGATTGCATCACTTTTAATCATTCTGCTTATTTTGGTACGTTCATTGAATGGAACCATAGATTTTGCCAAAAAAGAATATTTGGGAATCATTGCGATCAAACCAATTTATTCAGCCTATCGAGAAGGTTTAAAACGATTCAAAATCGGAGAAGAAAATACAAGCGAACTACTGCCACTTTTAGAAAAGACAAAAGCAGAAATAAATGGTACCGAACTTTTGTCAGCGGATACAAAAGAATTAATCACTTGGGGGCAATATAATCAGTATGGAAGGTTTGACCAAACAACAACACGTAATTTTTTAAATGATACGCAAGAATTAGCATTAAAAGTAGGAGACTTTTCTAACCTCATTCTAGACCCAGAAGTTAATTCATACTACCAAATGGAAATTACCTTTTTTAGAGTTCCTGAAATTCTGAAAAATATTGGAGTGATAAACGAAATCGTTCGGGATGAATACCAAAATCCAAACAAAAACCAGTTTTCAAGTGTAAGTTATACTAAAGCACTTATATCCATAAATTTCATCGAATCTACATGTAAAGAAATTCAAAAATCCTTTAAGAAATCAATCGAAGACAAATCTCCATATGTGGAAGAATTAAAAACAATTTCTTTAGAGTCAAAAAATTCATGTGATAGTTTTTTACTCGAACTAAAGAAGACATTTATCCAATCCAACACAAAACCGAAAACTTCTGAAGAATTATTTCTAATTCTAGAAAAAGGAACCAAAACTGTCGGGAAAATTCAGGACGGTTCAATATCTATTTTGGAAAAACTTGTCAACGACAGAATTCAGTTGTTATCTTTTCAAAGAAATATAAACATAGGTTTGGTTTTTATCTCTTTATTGATTTCGACGATTTTTGTTGTTTTTATTTTTCGAAGTATCAACAGCCCTTTAATTACAGTTCTTACTAAGGTAAACGAATTATCGAGTGGCGAAGCTGACCTCACAAAAACTTTACCCAACTTTGGCTCCAATGAAATTGGAAAGATTACCAACTCTATTAATATTTTTTTGAACAATCTGAATGACATTATGAACCAACTGAAAATTTCAGTGAGTGATTCAGAAAAAGCATCTTATAAATTAAAAGAAGATGCTATCTCGGTTTCGGATCATGCTTCTTCTTTAGCTTCTATCTCCGAAGAATCGGCAGCTTCCTTAGAAGAACTAACAACATCCTTCGAAATTATGTTTCAATTCATTACCAATGAAACAAAAAATATCATTAAGATTACTGAAGAAATGAAAAAGATCGAAGGGTCGATTACGAATATCGAAAAAGCACTTTCACAACTAACAGACCAATCGGTTACTTCTACAAACTTAGCAAATCTAGGCAACCTCTCTGTACAGAACACAGACCAAGCAATGTCCGAAATTCATTCCGTTACGAAAGAGATCACAGGTATCGTTGATTTGATTACTGAAATTTCAGAAAGAACCAACTTACTCTCACTAAATGCTAGTATTGAAGCGGCACGGGCGGGAGATGCAGGTATGGGTTTTGCCGTAGTAGCAGAAGAAATATCTAAATTGGCTGATAGGACTCAAAGCTCAGTCAAAAACATTAAAAGATTAATTGATAGAAGTAATTCAGTAGTAAACATCGGGGCAAACCATGTCCATGAAACAGTGAATGCACTGAGCGAAATTGTAGAACAATCAAAAAGAATGCAAGTGAGTGTTGATGAACTAAAAGAAGAAATGACATCACAAACAAGCAGTTTACTCAATGTGACAACAGAGTTAAACGGATTACAAGAAATGGCAGAAACCATTGAGTTTTCTAGTAGAGAGCAAAAAAAAGCTTCGGAGGATATGGTAAATACAATCAATACTCTTTCTGGAAATGCTCAGGAACTTGCGAATAATTCAGAAGATTTAAACCAAGTGAGCCAAAAAATTGGAGAGATCGCCGGAGCCATCGCAATGGTTACCAATTCTTTTCACACTCATTAACCAAATTTCTATGATCATGAAAAAAACTTGGTATAAAGTTAAATAAAATTTTCAAAACTTACAAAAACAAATCCAAAAATTGAATTGATGGATTAAACATCCATTTTCTGTTTGGTTTCTATGTTCTCCCCTCTTTCCTATTTTTTCTCTAAATTATACTCTAAAATAGTAATTCTCCTCATAATTCACCTATTTACAGTTAGCTGTACATCAAAAAACCCAACAAAAAATGACAGACAAGAAAACTTAATTACTTTCTATTTTTTTTCAAACTTTTCTTACGCATCGGAATTACAAACAAATGCAAAAAACACAATCGGAACTTTGCCAAGTTCTATACCAGGTTCAGAATCAGATACCATTGCCCTCATTAACCTAGGAAATAAAATATTCAGAGATAATAAACTCTCCTCCAATCATGTACAATCCTGCCTTACTTGCCATCCAATTGATGGAACGGCTGCCGGTATGGACCGCCAATCTGCATCGCGAGGCACATTCGGCCAACTAGGCAAAAGAAACACTCCCTCCATTCTGAACGTTGGATTTTTACCGATTATCTTTTGGGATGGAAGAAGAAATACATTATACGAACAAGCAATTGATCCATTTGTCAATCCGCTTGAAATGTCTTTGCCATCTGAAACTGAACTATTAATAAGAATACAAAATGATTCTAGTTATACTTCATTTTTTGCAGATGCTTTTCCTGACTCACCGAATCCCAGTTTACATTCTATTCGACTAGCTCTCGTTGCTTTCCAAAGATCTCTTGTTTCAAAATCACGATTCGATGATTTTTTAGAATCTAATGTGTTTGCACTTAGAACTGAGGAATTAGATGGATTAAAAATATTTTTGGAAGTGGGTTGTACAAATTGTCACAGTCAAAATCTTTTGGGAGGTTCTAAGTTTGAAAAATTAGATTCAGTTTACTCTTACAATCCAAATGATTTTGGAAGATCTGAATTTACTGGAAATCAAGAAGATAAATTTTTCTTTAAAGTTCCCCCTTTACGTAACGTTGCACTAACCGCACCCTACTTTCACGATGGAAGTGTTCCCACAATTAAAGAGGCAGTACGACGTATGAATCATTACAAACTGAACCGCAACATTAATGATTCAGAAATTGATTTGCTTGTTACCTTTTTAAGAACCTTATCAGACAAAACAAAGACAAACTAATTTCATTGACAAAAAATATTGAGGTTGGGACTGTGACATTACCTTTAGGGAGGAAACAGGTGAAAGTCCTGTGCTGACCCGCAACTGTGATGCACCAAGTGTAGTTTAATCTATATTAGGTGATAAGCCAGATCTTCCCCGCAATTTTTTCTCGTGGATTGGGAACTTTGCACACTTACATATTTCTGTTTCAACAACAGGTTTTGTAAAGGGGCCCCGAAGGTAAACTCGGGGCACCCGTATGGAAAAAACACTACTTACCTATCTATCTATAGATGTTAAGATTTTTCGTCTTCTGACGAGGATAAACCTATTTCCTGTCCGTGTTCCCCTAAATTCAAATCAAGATTTAGGAGAATCTAAATGAAAACTACAATCAAACTAACACTCGTGATGTTATCTGTGCTTTGTATCACAGCATGTGCGGATAATGGCAAAGTAGACAAATCGGAAGCTGACAATAATTTAGTATTGGGATTATTAAAAACAGCAGAGGCTTCTGCAAAAGAAGCAGGTCAAATTGAAATTAGAGGAACATACTTCCAAGGTAGCTGTTCTGCAGGAACATGTACCACTCCGGGTTCTAACACTGTTTCTATCCAATCCAATTTTGGAACTACAACAGGATACTTGTATGTTGACTATGTCAATGGTTCAGGTACATCAACGTATCGAGTCAATGCAGAAATCGTAGAATTTAGTAACTCCGAACGAGTACTTTATTACAAACCAAAAAACAATGCAAATATCTCAGCCTTAATTTGGACCATAACTGCTGATAATGAAATCTTAATTTGCGATGTATTTAACGGCAAACCAACATTAGCTGAAACTAAGACAGATCTAGCATCAAGAAAAGCTTCTGGAACTGTTTACACTACAAATCCAAAAGCCGCAGGTTGCAACGGATCATTTGCATTTAATTTCTTAACTAAAACTTTTTAATACAAAAATTTTGCCTTTATTCACTTGGATAAAGGCAAGTAGGAGACAATTTGTGGGACAGCTTCATACAAAAACAATTTTATCTTTGTTCTTAATCACATTCACTTTTTTGCAATGCTCAGAAAAGGGCAAAAATAACGACGCCATATTATCACTATTAGCACTTCCACTTGCAAATTCTTCTTCTGTAGGTCCATGCCCACCAACATCCCTTCCAACAAATATTCCTATCGCTAACACAGTTGTATCTGCTAGTTCTAACGTCAGTGGATTCAGCGACTCATCCAAAGCAATCAACGGTATTTGTGGTGGTGGAGAATTTTCTGGATCCTTGGATGTTTATGCTTTAAACTTAACAGGAGCAGGTGCAACCATCATTTTATCGTGGGCAGGAAAAACAGTAAAGAATGTAACGGGGATCGACTTTGTCATTTACGAAAATCCATTCCGTGTTTCAGAAACTAACGATCGATATGCGTTTGATCCAATGGTAGTGCATGTATCTTTTGATGGGACAAACTACTGTGGATTTGATCTTTCTGGATTCAATCCAAGTGTTGCTGATAGTAACAAAATTTCTTCCTGGCCGGGATTTGCTGGCCTAAGACCCGTTCTCTACAATATGGCTACCAAACCATTGACCTTAGATGAATTATTTACATCTACAGGAAGTGGATTTTTAGTTGGTGGGGGGGATGGGTTCAATCTGGAGGATTTAATCGTTGGTGGACCAGGTGCCAATTGTGATGCGGCCGCCCGTACGAACATTCAAACTAACGGATTTAAGTTTATTAAAATGACTTCTGCATCAGCAGTCACAAATCCAAACACAAGCGCTGGATATGTCTATCCCCATTCCTATAACAATGGCTCGGATATAGATGGAGTGGTTGCTAAGTCAGTTGAATGATTGAAGAGTTCTCAATCAAGAGAAAAGGTAACAGGCAGCTAACTATAAAAATGAAACTGGCTTTTCTCCAATTTGGAATTAAATTAAGATCTAAATAAAATAAAAAAATCCAACTCTCATCCAAAGTGATGTTTCACTTAAATAAGAGCTGGATTATCTTTTCTAAAAAGAAATAATGATTCGATTACTTCTTTCTACGACTGGATCTTCTTTCGGATCCTCCGCCTGAGCTAGTTGTGGAAGATACTTGTGGTTTAGATTTGTTTGACTTCATTTCATTCCCAAACATGTCCACTTCTGCTCTCTGTTCTTCGCCAATTTTTTTGTATTCTTTCGGTGAAGAATCATCTTGGTTTCGATCTGATTCAGTAACTTCAATCTTCAAAAGAAAGGAGACCACTTCGTTTTTAAGATTTTCAACCAATTGATCAAACATCTTAAAACCTTGTAATTTATACTCGATTAAAGGATTCTTTTCACCATAACCTACGGTCCAAATCCCTTCTTTCAAATGGTCCATTGCATAAAGATGTTCTTTCCATCTGTGATCAAGAATATCCAAAAACACATTTCTTTCTATGGATCTCCAAACGTCTTCTCCTATCGATGAAACTTTAAATTCATAAAGATCTTTCACCAATTTAGAAACGATTTCAAATACTTTGAGTTGTGGATTGGATTCTTTTTTAAACTGCTTTGACTCAATCGATTCAGAAATTCCTAAACTTTGTAACCATTCATTTAGCGAATCTGTCTCCCAAGCATCTACGTTATTTCCTTCACAGTAAACAATGACTTGGTTTTCAACAACTTCATCAAAGAAGTCTGCGATCGTTCGCGACATATTACCTTTGTCTAAAAGTTCATTCCGAATTCCGTAGATATAAATTCTTTGGCGATTCATCACATCATCATACTCTAACAAATGTTTCCTGATATCAAAGTTGTGACCTTCTACACGTTTTTGCGCACGTGCAATGGCATTTGATACCATATTATGTTCTAACTCTTGGCCTTCCGGCATCTTGAGTGTATCCATAATGCGAGCAATCCGATCTGACCCAAAGATCCTCATCAAATCGTCTTGTAAGGACAGATAAAATCTGGAAGAACCTGGATCCCCTTGTCGGCCAGACCGTCCTCGAAGCTGGTTATCAATCCTACGGGATTCATGTCTTTCCGAACCAATGATATGTAAACCGCCAGCACCAATCACAAAGTCATGATCAACTTTCCATTTCTTTGCTTCTGCTAAAATCTTATTACATTCTTTTTTGATGTTTTCATTTTTAATTTCGGAAATTTTTGATTCTGCATCATCAAACTTCTGTTTGATTAAATGTTCGCGAAAACTATAAATCACTTCTAATTCTGCTTTTGCCTTGATTCCCAAAGAATCAGAAAGTTCATCCAACTTTTCCAAATCTTCTTTGTATTTGGGCGCACCACCAAGAACAATATCCGTTCCACGACCGGCCATATTTGTAGCAATGGTAATGGCTCCCGGACGACCAGCATTGGCTACGATTTCGGATTCCCTTTCATGTTGTTTTGCATTCAATACATTATGTGCAATTCCATGAGAGATTAAAAGTTTAGAGAGAACTTCTGATTTTTCAATAGAGATTGTTCCCACAAGCACCGGCTGTTTTCTAGCAACTTTTTCCTGGATGTCTTTAACAACTGCATCGAACTTCTCGCGTTCCGTTTTATAAACACGATCCGCCATATCTTGGCGTTGGATTTTTAAGTTGGAAGGAATTACAATTACATCCAGATTATAGATTTTTTTGAACTCTTCTGCTTCTGTATCCGCAGTTCCAGTCATACCAGCTAACTTTTTATAAATACGGAAATAGTTTTGGAAAGTAATGGAAGCCAATGTTTGTGATTCACGAGCAATCGTTACACCTTCTTTTGCCTCCAAAGATTGATGTAAACCATCAGAATAACGTCTACCTTTCATCAAACGACCGGTAAACTCATCTACGATGATGACTTCACCATCTTGAACTACATAATCCTTATCTCTATAAAATATTTTATGAGCCTTTAAAGCCTGTTGCACGTGATGAACAAGTTCAATGTTTTCCGCTTGGTATAAGTTCTCAACACCTAACAATTCCTCGACATGATGAACACCAGCTTCTGATAAAATTACATTTTTTGCTTTTTCATCGATCTCATAGTCTTCCCCTTCAATGAGTTTAGGGATGATTTTATTTACTTTTAGATATTTGTCTGTAGATTCTTCCGCAGGGCCGGAAATGATGAGCGGTGTCCTTGCTTCATCCACCAAAATGGAATCCACCTCATCTACAATTGCAAAGTTATGTTGTCTTTGCACACGATGTTCTTTATAACTCACCATGTTATCACGTAAATAATCGAATCCAAACTCGTTATTCGTTCCATAAGTGATGTCGGAGTTATAAGCAACCTTTCTTTCTTCGTGATCCATATCGTGTTGGATCACCCCAACAGATACTTTCAGAAATTCGAATACTGGACGCATCCAATTCGCATCCCTCTTCGCCAAATAATCGTTCACTGTAACAACATGAACACCTTCATCAGATAGTGCATTGAGGTAAATTGGTAAGGTAGAAGTTAAAGTTTTACCCTCACCCGTTTTCATCTCAGAGATATTTCCCCAATGTAAGGAAATACCACCCATCATCTGCACATCAAAATGTCGCATCCCTAAAGTTCGATAGGCAACTTCACGAACCGTGGCGAATGCTTCTGGTAATATATCATCTAAAGTTTCCCCAGAAACCAATCTTTCCTTAAACTTTTTTGTCTGCGCGGACAACATTTCGTCATCCATAGCTTTAATCGTCGGCTCAAATGAATTGATAGCATCTACAATAGGGTTTAGTCTTTTTAAATCCCTCTCATACTTACTGCCGAATAAAATTGTTAATATTTTTTGAAACATACCGAGTCCGTTATAAATTTATAATATTTCGAAATATTGTATTAGCTGTTTCAGCCATTACTTTTTGTTTGTCTGCGATTCCAGAAAAATCACCAGTACCTTTTGCAATAAAATCTTTATGAACCGACTGCCAAACATTCAACATTTCTAAAGTTGGTTCCAAATGAGTTTGAAAAGCAAAAATTTTGTTTTTGTAGGCAAACATTTGATTCGCGTAATATTCGCTAGCAAGTAAATGTTCCGCGCCAACAGGAATATCAAAGATATCTTCATGCAGATGAAAGGCCATAATGGATTCTTTATCTATGCCTTTAAAAATAGGATGTTCCTGTTTCAAAATTTGGAGATCGGAAAATCCAGTTTCTGGACCTTTCGTTCCAGGACGAACATTAGCACCTAATGCCTTAGCAATGATTTGTGAACCCAAACAAATTCCTATTAGTTTTTTGTTAGGTAATGCCGCAACATTATTCACAATATCATAATATGGTTTAAAAAACTCTTGTTCATTAGGATCTGCGACTGACTGAGGGCCACCTAACATTACAATCAAGTCAAAATTTAAATGAATTTCTGGCATAAGATGGATTCTTCTATCGTATGCGTTTTGATAACTGATTCTATATCCAGCATCACGAAGTAAGGGTTCTAAAATCCCTGGTCCTTCACAATCTATAAATCGTATGAATACTGCTCTCATAATGATTCCATTCCAAATTGGTGTCGAAAGAAATTAAACTTTGCATCTCTTCGAATTAAGTCTACCGATACTTGTTCCGAAATCGCACCGAGAAAATTATAATACAATCGCATTGGTTTTGTTACAAATAACATCGTTTCGGGAGTGCCCGTAATCAAACTCCCCTCTTTCACTCGAAATGGTGGTTTCATAAACACAATAGGAACTTGAATTTTTCTGTTTTTGACTTCGATCGCCATTCTTTCTTTTGCTAATTGATAGACTTCACCAAACGGACGATCGTCGGAAATATCTGGAACAACTTGGTAAGGATCCACAATCATGTACAATGCTTTCGAAGGAAACTGACTTTCGATTTCAGCATGCAGGAGATTGAGTGTGGGTATTTCTTTCCAACAAGGAACACAGTCTGGTGAGTAAACATTGAGGGCGATTTCCTCTTTTTCGAGTTTTGAAAAAGAAATTTCGGCACCACTTGCGGTAAGCCCGACCCAATTCTCCTCACCAAAATAGGTGGATTTCGCTGGGGCGCAACTAATGAGACATAAACTAACAATTGAGATGAGGGAGGTTTTCATAAAGCCCATATATTGGACGATCCATCCCCATGGTTTGGACTGGGAGAAGGTCTGTAAAGCCCGTTTTCGAACTTTCCCTTGACATCTGACCCCCACCCCTCAGTCTGGTCTAACATTCCACTCACTTCCTCCGGGGAATCAAAAAACATGAGCCAATCGCATAAAGAAGACTTCGATATCGTATCCTTAATAGAACTTTGCCGGGAAAAAAAATACGAAACTTGCGTGGCCGGTTTCAGCACCATCGATAAAATTGAAAAGGTCACTCTCCCTAAAAAATTAAAGAACCGTAAATTAACAGTTCAAGCATTATATGCACTCACAAATGACATGGTGCAATGGAAATATCTTTCCTCCGAAGAAAAAGCCCTTCTCCAAGCAGAAAAAGACAAACTGGCTGGTGTTACTTCCACTGCTGGAACCTCTTTTGCGCCACACGCTGAGGAAGATATCGAAGAAGATTTCATTCCAGAAGAAGAAGCACGCAAACCAGAACTTGAAGATGGTTTTGAAGACGAATTTGGTGATGATTCAGATGATGAAGACGAAGATGACGACGATGATGATTTCGACGACGACTCTGATGACGATGATGATGCAGACGAGGATGATGAGGACTAAGAGGTTACTCCCATTCCTCTAACTCCCCTCTTTCAAAACAAACTTCTCTATAATTTTCAAACACCCGACAATTCTTATCTACATTCGAGAGTCTCCCCTGAAAAGGAGGCTTCGAGATTTCTTTCAAACGTTCGCGATGATTCCATTCCAGTTGTTCTCGGCATTGGGGCTTTGCATATTGTTAGGTCTTACTTAGAATCCTCCAATCGTCACCAAACTATTGTTTTTTGGGAACCGATCCAGGCGATTTATGAGTTAGAAGAATTCCAAACAGAAATACAAATTTTAAAAGAACAATCGATATCCAAGGAATTCAGTTTCTTTTTTGTAACGGGGCCCACCCCGAATTGGTTGGATTTAAAGGAAAAAATCAAAAATCTCCCAAATGCCTCAGGCTCTTCTTCCCAATCGAAATGGAGTTTGTACACAACTCCTAGTTATGAAAGAATATTTCCAGAACTCATTCGAAACTGCCAAAACCATTTCCAATCACAATTATCTTCGAGCGGGGTAAACCAAAACACCATCCAACATTTTCAGAAAGTTTGGACTCATAACTATTTAAAAAATAGGATGAACTTAGCCAGTTCAAAAACTAACATTGAATGGTTCCAATCATTCCAAAAAAGCAAAACTTCCGTTCTATTCATCGGTGCCAGTCCAGGTTTAGAATTGGATCTCATAAAGATCAAAGAGGAACGTAAACATTTTCTAATTTTTGCAAGTGATACCTCAGTTGGATATCTATTACCCAATGGAATTATCCCCGATTATATTGTTTCCTTTGATTCTGGTCGGGGAACCACATATCATTTTTTAGTGGATCTTCCAAAAGACATCCCCATCATCACTTGGTTAGGTGGATCGGCACATATTTTTGAACTCCCGAATCCAAAAATTTTGGTAAATACCGGACATCCTCTAGATCAAATAGTAGAACACCTACTAATGAAAACCAGTGGAAAGGAGTGGCCCCACTATTCTAATCCTAGTTTGAATTTATTTGGAATGGTTCTAGCTATTACTGATAAAATGGAACAAAGAGATTTTTTTGTGAGTGGGGTTAGTTACCTTGCAGAACGTGGGAAGTCTCATTGCAAAGGGACTGGGTACGAAAGATATTATTTACCAGAAACGAATAGGAAAAAGAGTTTAGAACTTACCACCAAACGTTTGTATTCTGGTGAGAGAAAGGGAAAAAATCAAACAGCCTGGAACCAAATCAATCCACAAGGATCTCCATCAAACATTCAATTTCTTTCTGAAATCAAAGAAAAACCTTTCTCCTTTACGAAAGGAAGGGAACATTCTCTCCAATCATTTCAGGGATTTCCCCCATCGTTAGCGGAATTGGCAAAGTGGGCTGACCAAGACCATTCCGGCATCATCCATAGGAAAACTCTTAACACTTGGTTGCGGTTTTCACTAAGTTAAGCACCGAATAGAACTGGTATTTCTTGTAAATTCCACTCAGCACGTTCTTTGTTTGCGGGAATTCGATCAAAAGATTTTGATTTTTTCGATTTTCCCTTAGGTCTTTTTTCGAGATCTTCTAAAATTTTTTCCAACCTCTCTTGCATAAGTAAATGCAAATTCATTTGGTCTAACATATCCATAGTGATTTCCTCCACTGTTGTAATCACTATACAATTACCCTGGGACAAAATAGAAATTGATGGGAAAAAAATATCTATTGCGTCCAAAAGAATTTAAAATATAAGAGTGTTACGGGAAAAAGCGTTTGTGAATTTTCAAGATATTATCTCTCAATTAGAAACCGCAAAAGAATCTAGAATTAACTTTTACTTTGTTACAGAAGAACAAAATCAGGAGATATACGCATTACTTGTCCATGTAATGGGGTATATGGACAAACTTTATTTAGTAGAAGTCATCTTTACTGTCCTAAAAGAACTTCTGATGAATGCCAATAAAGCAAACGCAAAACGTGATTATTTTACCCGTGAAAATTTAGACATCCAAAATGCCGGTGATTATGCTAAGGGAATGTCCCGATTCCAAGAAAACATCATCATGAAATGGAACGAACAATTGGAGCGGTTAGACGGCGGAAATTACTACATTAGTCTACTCATGAAAGTGGAAGGAAAGTCTATCCACTTCGCTGTTGAAAACAACGCACCCATCACGAAAGAAGAACTAGCAAGAATTAATCGAAGGATCGAAGTCGCAAAAAATTATAATGACCTGTCTGATGCTTTTACCGATGTTTCAGACAGTACGGAGTCCGCCGGTTTAGGGTTAGTACTCATCCAACTACTTTTAAAAAACTCAGGAATTGGTTCTGAAAAATTCAAAATCTTCACAAATGACAAAATAACACGCGCTACACTGTCTGTACCAGAAGTCACTACACCAGTAGAAATCCAAACAGATTTAAAAACAAAACTTCTCAACGAAATTGATGGCCTTCCGCCACTGCCGCATTCACTTACGAAAATCATTCAGCTCTGTAACAATCCAGATTCTGATTTACATATGATTTCTCAAGAAATCGAAAAGAACCCTGCTCTTTCTGCTGACCTATTAAAACTATCCAACTCTGCTTTTTTTGCCAACAGAAGCCAAGTAAGCTCTATCTTACAAGCGGTCAAAGTTGTCGGACTAAAAAACCTAAGAAACCTACTCTATGTTTCTGGAGTTCGTAAAATTATGGATGGTCAGTATGGTAAGATGATGGATGTTTGGGATCATTCCAGTCGTTGCAGTTATTATGCAAGGTACTTGGCAACTGAAAACAACCATACAAATAAAATCGCCGATATCATTGCCGTCAGTGCCTTGTTACACGATATAGGGAAATTCCTTTTACTTTCCGTGGATCGAGGTTTCTTTAAAAAATTAGAAACCTATCAAAGAGGGGTTGATTCTGGAAACTCAACCCTTTTAGAAGAGATGGCAATTGGACTAAGCCACCCGCAACTAGGAGCTTTACTTGCCGAAAAATGGGAATTTCCAATGGATCTACGTGTTGCCATTGAGTACCATCACAAACCATTTTTAGCACCACCGGAACTTCGTGATCTTGTAGAAGTCATCTATATGGCAAATATGATGGCAGATTATCATGAACAGAAAAAAGGTTTCTATGCGATTGACAAAATCCTACTCGCAAAATTTAATTTAGATAATATCGATGTGTTCTCTGCTGCAGTGAATAAAATCGAACTTTTATTTAAAAAATCGAATGAGTGAAGTGATACGTTTTGATTCTGTTTCTTTTGTAAGAACAGACAAAAAGATTTTAGACAATGTTAATTTTTCACTGAACCAAGGTGATTCTCTTGCCATCATCGGTAGGAACGGAGCTGGTAAAACAACGCTCATCAATCTACTCTTTGGTTATTCATGGCCCACTACTGGCTCGATTTCCGCCTTTGGTGAAACTTATGGCGAGACACCGATGGCTCCTTTACAAAATCGCATTGGGATGGTGCAACCTGGTCACCAAGAATCTTTATTACAAAGACTTTCCACATTTGAAATGGTACTCACTGGTGTGATAGGAACTCTAGGACTTTACAAAGACCCAACAGAACTACAAGAAAAAACCGCAGAATCCTTGTTAAACTCAATAGGTTTAAGTCATAAAAGAAACCAAATTTATTCTACACTCTCTTCTGGGGAAAAAATGAAGGTATTACTTCTACGTGCCTTTGGTTTGGGGAAGGAAATCTTAGTACTCGATGAACCCACGGCCACCTTGGACATCACGGCAAGAACTGATTTTGGAAAATCTCTATTCCAGTTGAAAAACAACAATCCCAAACTCACAAGAATTCTCATCACCCACAGAATCGAAGAAATCCCCGAAGACTTTTCAAAGGTGTTATTACTCAAAGAAGGAAATGTGATTAGTTTTGGGAATAAAAACGAAGTGTTAACAGACCAGAATCTATCACAACTTTATGATCTAGATTTGCAAGTAAGCGAAAAAAAAGGACAGTATTCTGTTACTGTCCTTTCCTAAAAGAGTTCCCCCAGTATAAGTATCTCAAACCTTTCGTTAAGAACCGTTTGAATTTCTCTTACCTTTCCCTCGATTACAAACTGCATCCAGACTTTGGATACAGTTTAGAATATTCCTTTGTCGATTAGTTAGAATACATCGACTTTTCGATAAAGTTGGAGGCATTACAACCTGCCGTTCCCACATCAGAAATAGTTTTGTCTTGTGCAATACAGAAGATTTTCCACCAACGATTAGAATGGTTTGGCGCGATGGAATAATTTCTCACTTCACCGACACTTCCTTTAAAGATCCGAACATTGGCACCAGAGATTCCCATAAGAGCTTCACCAGACCAATTGTAAATACTGTAATAACGGTTTGGTTGGCTCCAAACAGAACCTTGGAGTGTGATGGTTTCTGGACCATATCCTGTTGTGATATCATAGTCCAAACTTCCGTTACCAGCACCAAGAGGAGTTTTGTTATTCCAAACGATTCTGTTATTGGCAGAATTTCCATATTGTAAATGGGAATCCAAGTCACGAGGTTTCGCACCCCAAGAAAGAACCACTCGCATCTCGTTATCAGGAAGGATTGGTGTCACTAAGATGTTTTGATTAGGAGGTGTTTCCGAACCCGCAGAGACTACCGTCCTGTAAGTTGTGGAATAGTTCTCAGATACAGAGGTACAATCTCCACGTTTTCCAGACCCAGATACTTCTAAAGTATAATTACCTGGTGGCACGGAAGGAATCACATAAGATCCATCTGTGGATGTTTTGACAGAAGCAATGGTCGCACCACTGGCATCAATCGCATAAGCACCCGATTTGACGTTCACACCTGGACGGATACGAGCTGTTAGGTTACAAACTCCCGTGTTATACAAGGCAGACAAAGCACGTCCCGAAATCGAACCGCTAGTTTGACTTCCTGGAACAAAGGTAATGATATCAAAGTTTGTGGTCACATCTGCTTGGATGTCCACAATCCCTTCCACTGATGCATAACCTGCCGATACAAATCGAATTTTCCAACGACCTGCATTGATGTTAAAAATCGTGTATTGGCTGGCATTAGAGAAGATAGTGGCTCCCGTTGCAATCGAAGCAGGTTGCACCCCTGCCGATGGGCGAAGTGTTCCACCATTCGGATCCACAATCTCTAGAGAATAAGTTCCAAGGAAAGAGAAACCACCTGGAGTTCTAACAGAACCAGATAAATGACCACGACCATCATTGGTAATGATAGGAGTATTGACAACGACGGTTCCCCCACCAGTTCCCACTTCTACAGGGAAGTAAGTGGTGATTCCATTTTTTTCCACGCGGAGTTGGTAAGAACCTGGAGAAAGAAATGGGAAACTATAACTTCCATTTGATTGTGAAGAAACAGATCCCACTACTTGGTCGGAACCAGATGTTCTAGCAGAGGAAACAGAACAATTCGGAGAATCAAATCCACCAGAACAGTCCCGACGAACATCCGCAGTAAAGTTACCACCCACCAGACGTCCAAGGGTTACCGTAGCTCCGCTGACGTTTTGCGTGGAAACAGCATCAGTCACAATGCCGGTTACAGTAGCCCTTGGGCTATGTAATACAGTTCCGTTCACATTGAATACGGCTGGAGTAGAAGCATATTGGTTTGTTGCCACTGTAGAGGTATCTACACCCAAACTCGTGGAAGATAAATAACTGGACTGATAAGAAGGAGCCACTCGGTCCACAACTACCAGTTGGTAAGAACTTTGGCGGAAATTGTATTCGTTTCCATTGATGACATCAATGGATGCATTGCTATCATTCGCTCTGGCAATATTAGGTGATTGTGCGAGAGTTGTTGCCGCACCAGTACCCAATTGGTAGAGTGCATAAGCCACACGACCAGTTTCATCATTGGTAAATGGAACAGGAAGGATGGCAGGCAGAGTTACAACATAAGAACTACCACCAAAACTAAACTGTCCTGCAGAAGTGGTTGTAATGTGAGCCAATGCAGATCCATCTAAAGAAGTATTTCCAAGTAAAACGACAAAGAGTCCTGATTGGTTTGTATGGACTGAATTTGCTGTCGGAGCTGTGTCACGAACAGAAATAGATCCAAGGATTTGGGAACGAGTAGCAATAGAAGTGAGCGAAATCGTTCCTGCATTGTAGTTGTTTCCGTTCAAACTCACTTGGAGTGGATTAGAAGAACAAGGAGAAGCATTAGACCCACAATAGTTTTCAAACCCAGGAGCAGAGATATAATAAGCCCAAAGACCACTAGCTCCGAGAAAGGATACTTCTTTAGTAGTTGGATTTACTTCATAGAGTTTGTTTCCGTAAGTTTGGTACGCCCATGGGCCAGATCCTTGTACGGTCACCAAACAAGCAGCAGTTGGATTGACAGCACAAGAACAAATAGAACCCGTTGGATTTAAAGAACAGTTTGTTCCTGCGACTGCACTCAGAGCTTCCGCAATCCAAAGTTTAATCGCACTACCGAGGGTCGGATCATCTTTCAAATAAACAAGTCTAGACGGTGCTTGGTTTGCCGATGGTCTTACGTTGATCACAGTACCTGCCACATGATTTCCACTCGCATCTTTCACAAATCCAGTAACAAGAGAAGGTTTTGCAATGATGTAAATCGGATCCGTAAGGGCAACATTCTTGGTTCCACCAGTGGGAGAAGCCGTAAACAAAAAGGATCGAGATACTGTGTAAAAGACAGGGTTGGATACTTCTAGGTAGTAAACACCGTTGGTCAGATAACTTCCTTCGATGGCAAAACTTCCATTCCCAGTGATTTGAACTGATTGTAAAACGGCACCTTGTTCGTTCTTAAGTTTGATTGTGAACACGGTGGTAGAATCAGAAGGAACTGCACCGTTCAGTATATTTCCCGTTAGATGAAGGTCACTTTCTGTTGCTGCCATCCAAGGAAGACTTGTTTCTCCCAAATCAACTTGTGCTACAGTATTAGGATTGGTTCCTGGAAAGGTATAGTGAATGAATTCAGTAGTATTGGCAAAGGGTTGGCCTGATACTTCGACGGAATCACCAGAGTAAACTACCGTATAATTTCCGTTAGGGAGAGGATTGATATTAATTACATAAGATCCATTGGAACCAGTGACCCCTGTACCAACTGTATTTCCATTGGAATCAATGATGGAAACAGTGATCCCTGCAATTGGACCTGCAGGAACCGTAACCCCGCCACCCGAGAATCCAGGACTAGTCACGACACCAACAAACTGAGCCGGACCTTGTCCATAATACAAACGTTCGGCGAGAAGGTTTCCGACATTCACCAAAGTGTAAGGGTTTTGTGTAGGATCAAAAACAAAAGAAAAATCTTGGTAAGTATAATTGAGTCCATACCCGGTATTGATGAGTACTCGATAGTTATTGTTAGGAAGGTCAGTTAAGTCGAATTGGAATTTACCATTGGATTCTGCATAGGTCGACGCAACAAGTGTGTTCGTCTCTCCATTGGCAACCTCGATTTTAACAGCGATTAAAGTAAGATCAACACAAGCGGGAGCTGCCGGAGCACCAGGATTTCCACAAACAACGTTGGCAGGAACACCGGCTACAACAGGAACAATGGTTCCAATCACGCGAGCAGGACCATGCGTTGGTACTTCTTGTTCGGAATTGTTACCTGGAACTTCATCTGGATCTGTTTCACCAACAGAATCACCAGGAGTAGGAAGGGGAACCCCATTCGAATCGGGAGGAGTAGCCAAACCATCTCGTGCATCGGAGACCGCACCACCAGTTCCCAATAAGAACCAAAACGGCATGGATTTCTTTTTGCGGGAACAACCCACAACTGCTAATGATAGGAGAACGAGAACTGTAACGATTCCTCGAACACGCATTGACTTACCCTCTGATTAAAATTCGCTTTGTGGAAAAACCACTGACTTTTCAATAGACTTCGGGAAATTCCTAAAAACTACCGAAGTGTACAATTTGTAGTCTGTTTTCGTACACAAATCAAACCTTTTTTAGGGGTATCGGCAAAAAAATAACAAAAGTTACGCAACTTAAGGGAAAAATCACCCTTGGAAAGGAATTTCGATTGCCCTTTGCCCCCAACCTTAGTACTTACTCATAGCGGATGTGGGAGAATGGGCTGACAGCAGAACAATGGAAACTCCTCATGATTCCCTTTACTTACGGATTTGTGGGTTGGGTAACGAATTGGCTTGCCCTGAAAATGACCTTCTACCCCCTTCAGTTCGTCGGAATCCCTCCCTATTTGGGCTGGCAAGGTATCATCCCTAGAAAAGCTCATAAAATGGCCAGTAAATCCGTAGATGTGATCACGGAACGCCTTCTGAATATCAAAGAAGTTTTTTTAAAAGTAGATCCCAAAAAAGCAGAGTCGGTATTTTTACCCGTTTTGGAACCTAGCATTCGCTATACGATCATAGAATTTTCCAATAGTTTGGATCCTAAACTTTGGGAGATGATTCCTGAATTTGTCCGAGAAGAAATCTATCATAAAGTCAAAAGGGAAAGCGGAGTCACAATCCGAAAGGTCATTAGAAAACTCCAAAAAGACATCGATACTCTTTTTGATGTAAAGGCCTTAGTTTTAAAAAAATTATCCGGAAAGAATGTTGGTCTTGTTGTTGAACTTTTCCAAGAAGTCGGGGCACCAGAATTTCGATTCATTGAACGTTCTGGTTTTTATTTTGGATTTCTTTTGGGTCTTGTCCAAATGATTTTTATGATTTATTTTCCTTTGGCTTGGACTCTACCCATCCAAGGAGTGATTGTAGGCTACCTCACAAACTATCTAGCACTTGAGATGATCTTTCGTCCCCTACTTCCTAAAAAATTTTTAGGAATATTTACTTACCAAGGATTGTTTTTAAAAAGACAAACGGAAGTTTCTAGACTTTATGCAAAGTTAGTGAGTGAAAAAATCCTAACACCTGAAAATATTTTATCGGAACTCATCTTTGGAAAGGCTTCCAAAGATATCATCGATATCATTCGCAAAGAAGTGATCCATCACGTGGATACAGTTACGTTTCTAGCGAAACCAGCACTTTATGCGACGGGAAAAATAGAAGAGTTTGAATCTGCAAAAGAAAGGATCGCTCGCGCTATGGCCGACAATGCTGTAGAAAAGTCCTTTCACTTAGAAGAATATTTGGGTACGGCTTTAGAAATAGAATCAATGATGGGAGACCGAATGGCGGCTCTTCCTCCCAAGGAATTTGAGTCGATCTTAAGATCAGCCTTCCAAGAAGATGAATTGTTATTAATTTTAGTAGGAGCTGCACTCGGTGCAGTTGTGGGTTGGTTTCAAATGGTATTTCTCGTATGACAAAAACAATTCTCATCACCGGAGGGAGTGGTGTTCTTGGAAAAGAACTATTAAAAGAACTAATTGAAGATTATAAAATGATTGCGATCGGAAAAAATTATGTAAATTTTCCTGATTCAATTCGGTTTCATAAGAACTTTAAATTTTACGAAAGAGATCTTTCACAAATCAATCATCCCGAAGAGTTTTTAATTCCAGAGTCCATTGATTTAATCCTTCATCTTGCTGCCGTTGTTTCAGGTGCAAAAGTAACAGAAGAAGTTTACCACCAGGTCAATGTTAACTCCACGAAACTACTTGTGGAATTTGCAAAAAAAAATAACATTCCTCATTTTGGATTTGTGAGTTCTGTTTCTGTTTATGGATCCAAAGAAATTCAGTTGAATCTTAATAGCGAAAGAATGGGAAAAACCATTTATGCAAAAACCAAGGCGCTTGCCGAGAACTATGTGATCAATGCGGAGAGACCTTATTCTATATTTCGGATGGCAAGTATCTATGGGAAGGGGACCAAAAGTTTTATTTCAAAACTGAGGTCCCTCTCGAATCAAAGAGTGTATCCCTACATTTCCTCTACACGGGAAAAGTCTGTTTTACATATAGCCGATGCCATAAACGCATTAGTTACCTGGGCCAAACAAACATTAGCTGGCAAACCACCAAAGCCAATTTATGTTTTTTCCCACCCTGAATTTGTGACCGTAAACCAAGTGATTCGAACCTTCCAAGAACTGGGAATTGCCAAAAAAATTCTCTTCCCCGTTCCCGTAGGTGGTTTCTGGGCAAAAATCGTAGAACTGATCTTCCAATTTTTGGCTTTGGTCAGAAGAAAACCCTTTCATGGATCTCCTCTCCAACCCTTATTAGAATCTGTGGCGATTTATGATTCTAAGTCTTGGGAAAATTTGGGAATTTTTCCAGAACGAGATTTACGAAAAGGACTCACTGACTATCAATAATCAAGGTACTGAGGGCCGATATTCTAAGTATGAAAAAGCGACTTAGCCTACTTATTTTATTATGTCTTACTCTTTCTCATTTGAATGCAGCAACTTGGATCGAAGATTCACTTGGTTTCGCATTTGAATATCCAAGAGGTTGGGCTAAGTCCGTTTTAAGGCATCCCGATACAGTTCGTGTCCAATTTTCCAAAACCAATCGAGAAGCCATTCTCCAAATCGATGTCGCTCGTCGTACAAAAGAATATGACATTGACCGGTTCATTGAAGAAACGGTAGATACATTCCTAACAAAATATCCTGATTTAAAACTTGTTCGTGAAAAAATGTTAGAGAACGAAGTGGCGGGATTTGATGAATCCGTCTTTGTTGTGTTACACTATACTGAACATAAACAACTTGTTTCCAATCGATTTTTATTTCATAGAAAAGGTGGCTTGTATTACGTAATCCAAGCAAAAACGCCAAGAGCCTATTTTGCAAAGTATTCCAAAGATTTGGATTTGGTGATGAAAAGTTTCCGGAGAGAAACTCGCACGAAAAACAGATGGCGTAACGACAGTTTATCGTATCTAGATCCAGTAAAAGACGAAAGGATCATCCAATACATTTCAATTACCATAAGACCTATTGATTCCTATCCGCATGAACAAGGTGCCAGAAATAAAGAAGATGATGGTTGGTTGTTTTCCGTGGAAGGGAACAAAAAACCAAATCCAGGGGAATGGGACAACAGACCAAAACCTCAAAATGACAACGGTTACACTTCGGCTGATGTCAAACCAGACACCCCTACCTCTGATGAACCTGTGGTCATCCCCGACAGTTCGGGATTATAAAATCTCTCCAACAATCTTTTCGTAAAAACAATCCTGTTTTTCTACAGACTTTCCCCTGGATTCCCCGGGGGCATTCTTCCTCGAATTGAACTCAATTTATCTTGACGGGATTGATCATCTTTATTTATCGTATATTTGCGATAAACGATGGCTCAAAATAAAAAAACAGAATTCCCGAAAACCGCCCAAAGGATTTCCTCTTTTACCAAACTTCTCTCCCATCCTGCAAGGTTGGCCATCTTAGAAGTTCTGGCTAAACGACAATCCTGTATTTGTGGCGAGATTGTAGAGATTTTACCTCTGGCCCAATCAACGGTTTCCCAACATTTAAAAGAACTGAAAGAAGGGGGACTTGTCAAAGGTGATGTAGAAGGAACCTCTTCTTGTTATTGCATCCATTGGGAAAACTTCTCTAAAGCCTTTGACGAGTTTTCAAAATACATCGAATTCATAACAACATTCAAAAATAACAAGGACGTAAACTGTTGTGAGTGATCCAAAAAATATTTTAATCCTTTGTACGGGAAATAGTTGCCGAAGCCAAATTGCAGAAGGTTGGATGCGTTTCTATGCAAAAGAAAAAGCAAATGTGTACAGCGCAGGAATCGAAACTCACGGCGTGAATCCCAAGGCCATCGCGACGATGAAAGAAGCCGGGATTGATATTTCCAACCACACTTCCAATCACATAGGTGAATACAAAGACATCGAGTTTGATTTCCTAATCACCGTTTGTGATCACGCCAAAGAAAACTGCCCGTATTTTCCATCCAATGCAAAACGTTTCCATCATAACTTTTCTGATCCTTCTAAAAAGATAGGTTCAGAAGAAGAGATCAAAACTGCCTTTACAAACACGAGAGAAGAAATACGGGAATATAGTGAAACCTTTGTAAAGAATGAATTATAGGAGAATATAAAATGAAAACACAAACTTGGAAGGATTTTAAAACCAATTTGGATTTATATCCAGAACTTCAATTGGAATTTGAATATGGAAAAAACCAAACTATATTTCCGAACTATCATATCACCGAATTCAAACTAGCAAACATCCAATCTGTGGATTGTGGTGGAAAATCGGATTCTTGGTTTGATATTATTTTACAAGTGTTAGAACCAAAAACAAAAGAAAATACAAAGTTTATGACACTTGGAAAAGTAAACTCTATTCTTAAAAAAGTATCAACTTCAATGTTGATTCCTGATGATGCCAGATTAAGAATTGAATTTGGAAACGATAACATCGCAATGCGACAGTATTTTGTATCCGAGATGCAACCTAAGAATCATGCTTTTCGAATCCAATTAGCAGATGGGAAAACAGAATGTAAGGCAAACGAAAGTTGCGGTCTACTAAAAGATTTAGTTTCTTTTCCCAAACTGGAAAAACAAAACTCATCTTGTTGTTCATCTAAAAAAACAGCAACGGAAAAGGAAGAAGAACCAGCAGGATGTTGTTAGAGGAGTTTCGCTCCTCTTATTTATCCGTTTTTTCGAATCCTTTTGTTTTCATACATACGGTCGTCTGCGATAGAAACTAAGGTCTCTGGCTCAGCTCCATCTTCTGGATAAAAAGAAACTCCCAAACTGGTTTTGATCTCTAATTTGGCGGTATCAAATTGAATTTCTCCTTCAGCCATTTTAGCCAAATTGCCAACATGAGCAAGGGTAGATTCCTTTGATTCACGGTGGATCATAATGAGTCCAAACTCGTCACCACCGAGTCTAGCAAAAATATCCTGGTGTTGCAACAAATGAGAAAACCGACTGGCAAACCGAGATAAAAAATAATCTCCAGCCGCATGTCCATAAGTATCGTTAATTTTTTTTAATCCGTCCAAATCAAAGACGGCAATGGTCAGACGAGAAGAATCATTTTGGATCCGAAGTAGTCCCCTTCTTAAGTAATCATAGAAAGCCGAACGATTGTAAACTCCCGTAAGAGAATCATGACTTGCTAAATAAATCATAGATTGGAGGTTTTTTTCTTTTTCTGCCCAACGATATGCATTATGTAAAATGGCAGCCATTGTCCCAGACAACATATTTAGCACATAAATTTCGTTAGACGAATAAAAATCAACTTCCGTGCTATGTACTTTTAATACACCTAGAACGTCGGAATCAAAGTATAAAGGTAATACAATCATAGACCGAAGGCCGACACGACGACATGCTTCTCGATTGACTCGGTCATCAACTTCGGAATCCAAACAATATAAAGTTTCTTTGGACTGAAGGCTTAGTCCTGAAAAACTTCCTTTCATTGGAATTCTTAACCCAATCTGTTTTTCTCCCGTCCCACTGGCCGCACGGTAAACTAAATCATCACCTTCTACAAGTTCAAAAACAGCTCCATCACTGTTAGTGATTTCTTTAGCCCGAAGAGTGATGAGTTCCAAAAGCTGCGGAACGTCCGGTTTTGCTTTTGTTAATTCTGTTTGTAGCTTTAGTATTTTTTCTAATGTTGAATCAGAGAAGTTTTCCATAGTCACGCTTGGAAATATATTGTAAAACTCCTCTGATTTGATCTAGCTTAATTTTTTGATACCTTCAGCAATACAGTAATTTGCTATCGCAAGTAGGATATGAAAAATATCAACATTCAAGATAGATCCGGTTGAGCCCTTAGTACCAATCACAAGACCTGCAACAATAAACAATATAGAACCAATGATACCCATCACTGCTGCATTTGATTTTCTAGGAAAACGTACGAGTGAACTTATCAGAATGATAAACATTGCGATTCCACCAACAACTGTCGAATAAATACCCAATGGATACAAATAAGAAAAGGTTAAGTAGAGGAGGAATGCGACTGCTATGAATAGAAAAAATGTTTTTTCCGATAACGATCGAAACGTAAAATGAAAAAATGCCAATCCTAAAAGAGGAACACCCACACATCCAGAAAGTCCTACAAAAAAACGATAGATTGTATCTAAGGTATTGATGCCAAGAAAGTGAATCGAACCAAGACCTGCAGAGATACCGATAATGGCAAATCCATACAAGGCCGAACGAGAGGGAATGGATGACTTCCCGACGAACCGATAAGCCATCGCCAGGGAAACTAAGGAAAGGACTAAGTCCGAAAGAAAAGTTGATAAAACCATGGCAGGCATTAGAACTAATTTAGTACAAGAAGCAAGATAAAATAAGCTGCTTTTCCAGAATTAATTCATGGTACGATGACCCTTTGGGATTTTAGGACAATGTCTTGGATGACTTCATCCAATTCTTTTGCTGATTCAATGAGATGGTCTAGGCTTCTTTTCTCTTCTGTAAGGGACAAAGTGCCTGTTTGGATTAGGTCCACAATCCCCATAATCTTTGCCAATGGGTTACGGACGACGTGGGCCTGGGTCCAGGCTATGGCTTTGAGCTTTTCGTTCTGTGTTTGGATGGCTGTAACCTGGACAACTCGTTCGGTCACATCATGAAAGTTATCTACGATTCCCTGAATGCTTTCATCTTCCATTAGATTGGTGATGGTAGATTCCATCCAGCGCCAAGTACCATTCTGGTGTTTGACTCTAAAGTTATAACTAGAAAGCGAATTTCCTACCGGAACGGAAACAACCTCCTCTAACCTTGCTTTCTTTTTAGTGATATCATCGGGATGAAGGATATCAAATATATTTATGTCCACCAATTCTGATTCTGAATATCCTAAAACCTTAGTAATAGAAGGAGAAACATATTTTGTCTGGCCTTTTTCCGTCAGAATTGCGATGACATCCACTCCATTTTCGACAAGAGCCCGGTATCGCCTTTCGCTCGATGCAAGTTCCATACGTTTGACCATTAGATCAGTAATGTCTTTCGAAAAACAAGCAAGGCCAGTGATATGGTCTTCTGGATTTCGGATTGGATTAAAAAATACTTCGCGATGTTCTTCTTTTCCAGTGATAGGACTTGTAAACCTTTCATAGGTTTTAAAGGATTCACCCGAAAGTCCTCTTTCATAGTAACCTTTCCACTTTTCATAGAAAGCTTCTCCTTGGTTTAGGATGAGAACGGAGTCTCCTTCTTTGGCAGTGGCTCCCAGTAAAAATCCCATCACATCTAAAAATGCTTTGTTTGCAGCAATTAAATGAAACTGAGAATCTAAAGACCAAATCAAATCAGAAGTTCCATTGATGAGTGCTTCTTGGTTTCTTTTGATACGAATGAGTTTCTCTTCGTTTTTGACTTTGTCTGAGATATCACGAGTGACACTGAGTACTGAGGTGATCTCTCCTGTTTGGTTTGTGAGAGGGACAGCAGTACTTTCCATCCACCTCTCAGTACCTTTCAAACCAATGATTCGAAAACGTGTACTCGATTTGATTCCTTGTAGAGCATTTGTATGTATCGATTGATAAAATTTCAAATCTGCTGAATGCACTAAGTTTTCCACTTTTTGCCCCAATGCAACATCCGCAGAGTCAGCTTCTATCATTTGCAAACCCGCGGGATTCATTTCCACCAGAATTCCTTCAGGAGAAACCACTTTCACACATTCGGGTTCTGACTGAAGGATGGAACTCAGTCGTAATTCTTTTTGTAAAAGATTTTGATAAGCTTCTCTTTGTTCGGTGATGTCTTGAAAAATTCCTACAATTTGTAAGGGTTCATTTTTTTCATTTCGGACTACATCGGCAACCGAGTGAACAAAGATAACTTTTCCTTTTGTGGTGATGAGTCTACATTCTAGATTGTAATCGATTCCCGTTTCTAAAACATCTTGCATGTGTTTGACGGCTCGTTCACGATCCTCTGGATGGACAGATAAAAATCCTTTTTCTAAGTCCACTGGCATACTAGAAGCATCCATTTCTAGAATGCGAAATACGCCCTCTGACCAATGTAAGGTTTGACTAACAAAATCAACTTCCCAATGACCGAGTCTTCCCAGAGTTTCCATCTGACGAAGGATGAGTTTGTATTTTTTATCTTCTTCCTTTACGGTAGAAGGAGGAATTATATTGTTATTTTCTGTTTCCTTCACAATGAACCCTCTCGTCGTAAAACAGAAGTATGATTCTGTTCGATGGAAAATTCCAAGTCAGCTATTTTTTTATCTAAAAAAGGAAAATCTAACACTACACAGATGAATGAAACCCACCAGGGATAGAAAGGATGCCGCAAGGCACCCTGGTTTGGCGGTGAGACAAACCAAGGGGGGAGCGAACGCGGACTCCGGACTAGCCCGCCCGGGTGGCCAGAAAAAAAATTAGATGATTATTTTCTCAAAACAGATGGCCGTGGGATCGGAAGTCCATTTACCGAAAGCGGGGATTTAGGATCTAAGGTTTCAACAAGTCTCACGGTGAAATTTTGATTCATAAATGTAGAAAGATGAACTTCTAAAAATATAAATTTGTAAATTCAATTTTAAGATGGATAGAAATGGTTAGGTGGTGTAAAGGGAACTCATTGGGTGGCGGGTGGTCGCACCCCTCCCAATTCAGGGCGGGGATACATACATCAAACCTGTACCACCCCCAACCCAACACAAAAAAAGCCCCCATCTCTGGAGGCTTTTTCCACTAACAATCGATAGCTTATCGGTATTAGTCTTTTTTAGAAGCTGCTTCTTTAATTACGTAAGCTGCAATTTCGTTCTTTTGGATTTGAGTAGTTCCTTCGAAGATTGTGAGGATTTTTGAATCTCTCATTAACTTCTCAACAGGATACTCTTTTGTATATCCGTATCCACCAAAAATTTGAACTGCGTCAGTAGCACACTGAACCGCACATTCAGAAGCATATGCTTTTGCAATTGCAGAGTATTTTGGAAGGTTAGGATCGTTTGCATCAGAAAGACGAGCTGCTTTGTAAGTGATTTCTCTTGCAGTTTCTACTTTGATAGACATATCAGCTAACATGTGTTGCACTGCTTGGAAAGTTCCGATTTTAACACCGAACTGTTCTCTCTCACGAGCGTAACGAGCTGCATGGTCAAGTGCTGCTTGTGCCACACCCACACCCATAACCGCTACGAACGGACGAGAAGCATTCAAAGTTTGAAGAGCGTAAACGAAACCGAGGTTTTCTTTTCCTACGAGTGCGTCTTCACCTACTTCACAATCTTCGAAGATTACTTGGTGAGTGGAAGAAGCTCGGATTCCGAGTTTGTCTTCTTTTTTACCAACAGTAAGACCTTTTGCGTTACGTGGAACGTAGAAACAAGATACTCCACGTGTTCCGCGATTTTTATCAGTATAAGCAAATACAGTAAAGGCTTGGGCGTCAGAAGCACCAGTGATCCATTGTTTTGCACCGTTGATGATCCATTTGTCGCCTTTTTTCTCAGCGCGAGTGGTCATACCAGGAACGTCAGAACCAGCACCTGGCTCAGACAAACAGAAAGAAACTCCGAACTTTCCGTCCGCAATTTCAGGAAGCCATTTTAGTTTTTGTTCGTGAGTTGCACCTTTTAGAATTGGAAGGATTCCAAGACCAGTGTATGCAAATCCGAGAGCGATTCCTAGGCATCCACGAGAAAGTTCCTCGATGGCTAAACACTGCTCGATCGCACCAAGTCCCCATCCACCGTATTCTTCTGGAATGACAAGACCGTTAATTCCGAGTTCCGAACGCATTTTATTGATGAGTTCTGTTGGGTGTTGGTTTTTCTCATCCCAGTGCAATGCTACTTCATGTGGGATTTCTTTTTTTACGAAGTTACGAACTAAATCTCTGATTTCAAGTTGTTGCTCTGTGAATTGGCTATACATTCCGGGATGTTCCTTCTGAGAATGGGGTATTTACTACCTTTTTTCGTACGACCCTTCCTGTGCCAAGGGTTTTTCTCTCTTTACAAGAAAGCAAATACCCTATAAAATTTTCCATTTGTATGGCTAAATCGTGTTCTTTATTCCACAACCTCAGGCAGCTCTCCGCTGTCTTCCTCATCACCGTTTCTTTGCTCCTTGTTTCCTGCTCGGGACGTCCTAAGTACGAACCAAAAGCAAACTTGAGTTACGCGAACTTTGAAGTTTACTTCCAAGAGAAGTTAGCAGAAAGCAAAAGAAAGAACCATAGACCAGGAAATGAAGAACGTTATATCAGTTTTGGCAAAAAAACACCCTTAGCTTTTTTATATATCCATGGATATGGCGCTTCTCGTGCAGAAGGGGAAGAAGTGATGGAAAAATTGGCGAAGAAATTTAAAGCCAATACCTACTTACTTCGTTTGCCGGGTCACGGAACGAACAAAGAAGACCAAAGAGATCAGAATTTTAACAACTACTTAGATGCATCACGTGAAGCATTGTATATGATGCAGTCACAAGGAGACCGTGTGGTTGTGTTTGGAAGTTCGATGGGAGGACTCCTTGCCACTTGGCTTGCTTCCGAATACCCCGAAGAAGTGGATGGACTTGTTTTAGCGAATCCCTTTTATGCTCCTGTGGATAGTAGTTTGAATTTATTTAACTATCCTGGTGGACTTAGTTTCATTCATCTACTCAAAGGAAAAGTTAGAGCCTCAGCTCATAATAACAATCCCAAAGTTCTGCCTGAAAGAAATAGTTATTGGTATCCAGAACAATACTTTGCAGCCCTTGCCGGTGTGAATGATTTACGAAATTATGCAGCCGTCCCCGAAGTATTTCGAAAAGTAACTTCACCCGCATTACTTCTGTACTACTATAAATCGGATAAAGAACAAGACCCTACGGCCAGTGTCCCTAAAATGTTAGAGGGTTATACTTACTTTGGATTGGACAAATCACCAAGTCCACTCAACAGAAAAGTGGCAGTGGAAAATGGAATGCACGTTTTAATGTCCAAGTGGGTGATCACAGACAAAGCTTTTATTGAAGCACAAACGGAAAAATGGCTAACGGAACTATCTAAGTCTAAGTAAAAACAGTCTATAGAAAACAAGATAGAAACTTTCTATCTAAGGAGATTTGATTCCATGAAAGAATCCAAGGAACGCATTGCACTTGTCACAGGGGCCAACCGAGGGATTGGGAAACAAGTCTCCATTGATCTGGCAAAACAAGGGATTTATGTCCTCATTGGTGCCAGAAACCCAAGTGATGCGGAGGAAACCTTAGCAGCGGTCCAAGCCGTCGGTAAAGGGGAAATTCTATCACTCGATGTATCCAAGGAACAAAGTATCAACGAGGCTTTGGATATCATTACGGGGAGTTTTGGTAAATTAGACATTCTGGTCAATAATGCAGGGATCTTTGCCGATCCCGGGTCCTTCTTTGATACCACTAGTGAAGACCTCCATAGAACCCTTCTTGTCAATCTTTATGGACCACTCCGATTGATTCAGATATTTTTGCCGATGATGATCCAAAATAATTTCGGTCGTATTGTGAATGTTAGTTCCGGGATGGGGCAACTCTCCGAAATGGGTGGGGGTTATCCTGCGTATCGCATTTCGAAAACTGCAATCAATTCTCTCACCAGTCTATCCAGTGTGGAAGCCGTAGGTAAAAATATCAAAATCAATTCAGTATGCCCTGGTTGGGTCAAAACCGATATGGGTGGGGAAAGTGCCACAAGGTCAGTCGAAAAAGGAGCGGAAACCATTGTTTGGGCAGCCACTTTACCAGATAGTGGACCAACAGGAAAATTCTTTCGAGATAAAAAAGAGATTAGTTGGTAGTATGGGGCGTAGACCAAGAGTCAATGGTATCTGCAGAAAGAGTATAAACATCTACTGCACCATTGATCCCTTTGAAGTTTTCCATACGTCGTCTAAGGTGAGCTCGCTTCGATTTCAAAAAGGAATGAACTGAATTATCATCTAATATACGTTTCGTAAAACTAATTTCGTGGTCTTCAACTGATCCCTGAACTCTTGCCGCCAAGTTCACTGAATTTCCAAAGTAATCAACAGATCGATTGAGGTTCACAACAATCGCACTTCCCGAGTGGATTCCCATTTTAATTTTTAAATAACCTACTTGACTTAATTGTCGAGAAGCAAATTCACGATGAGCTTCTAATGCTGCATTCAGTGAATCTATTGGTTTTAAGAAACTACCCATCACTGCATCACCAATGGTTTTTACAACAATTCCGTTATTTCGCGCAATGGCTGCGAACAAAATTTTAAAGTGCTCCCTTACGATATCATAAGATTTAGTATCTCCCAAATCTGAATACATCTGCGTTGATCCTTTGATATCTGTGAATAGAAAAGATACTGTTTCAACGGCGAGACTTTCTTGGACAGAAAGTACTTGTTCACCAAAAAGTTCCCGAAACGTTTCGTTGTTTAAACATTCAAGACCAGAAAGAAATTGGTCTGGCATTTTTAATCGTTTTTCGCGAACTGCTGTTATCATACTTTCCTTGGCTTCCGAAAAAACAACTTCTGGTATTTCTACAAAAGAAGCATGAGCAGTAAAAGTTACTTCGATGTTTTTATCGAGTGTATTTCGAAAAGAAACTTCACAAAGTGCACATTCCCCTTCTGATTTTAATTCGCTAAAATTATGTTTAAATCCTGGAATACCATTACAATGAGTGCAGTGGTATTCCCATGATAAATTAAAAGCACCCAAATCTACAAGTTTCAAAAAAATCGTGAATAAACTTTGGAATGGAACACCCGTTATTTCAGACAAGTGTTTCAGATTTATCCGAAAAAAATCGTTTGGTTCTGAACTGTCAAAAAAGGCAACAAGTGTAGATGGCAAAGATTCAAAACCGAGAAGATCTAAAACTTTTTCTGAATTTTTCATTTTTTAATACTCTATTTCAACCAAACTTTAGACAAGTTCCAATCTAAAAAGAAACCTACCTAAGAAATAATTTTATGAGCATAAAGATAAAGTTTCAATATCTGTTTATACTTAGATTAGAGCTAAAGTTTCAACTTCAACTATACAATTCTACAATCGTAGTGATTTTTAGTTGATCTGAGTTAACAACTTATCTAACTCCAAATAACATTCCGCCATACCATCAGCCGCACCAGAGTCTACCATCATCTTACATACTTCAGGCGAAGCATACCGGCACAAATGCGTCATAAGTGTCCGACTTCCTTCCGCAGTAAAGGTGCGCGACTCGAAAGTAGCGTTCGGATCTTCGGGAGCATTCGGATCGAAACTTGCCATATCAAAAATATAATTTTCAGTATTGGCTAGTTTTTCAGGTACCACCACTTCTCGAAAGGTTCCGTATACACCTGATTTATTTCCCGCTTTGTCTGCATAAAGATACAAGTATTTACCGCCTACCTTCAAATCTTGTTCACATGTATCTAAAACCATTCCTTCGGGACCAATGAGCCATCGACGCATGAGATCAGGTTTGGTGTGACAATCGAATACCAATTCACGTGGTGCGGCAAAGTATCTTGTAAATACAACTTCCGTTTCTCCTCGGCGTTCCATCTTTACTTCTGGTTTTTCTGATTTCATTTTTTTCTATCTCCTTTGGTTTGTTTGACTTGTATACTTTGTAATTCTTCTAGTAATCCATCTAACAACTGATATCTTTTTTCCCACATCTGACGGTATGTTTCGATCCAATCAATCGCAGTTTTTAACGGTGCTGTTTCCAGACGGCGCGGTCTTTCTTGTGCACGGACGGTGGTAGAAATGAGGCCAGCTTCCTCCAAAACTTTGAGGTGTTTGGAAACGGCAGGTTGGCTCATCCGAAATGGTTTTGCGAGTTCCATCACCGTTAAATCGCTTTTGGCGAGACGCATCAGAATGGCCCTACGAGTGGGATCGGCAAGAGCGGCAAATGTAGAATCGAGTGTTTGCATAACTAATCGGTTATATAAGTAGTTAGATATATAAATAAAAAATGTCAAACTTATTTTTATAGGAAAAATTTAAGAAATTTCTATGAATCGGTAGATCCAGGATTGATTCATTTGTTCCGAACCAAAGGTTCCAGAAAAAAACGAATTGCAGTCTGTCTAAAGAAAGATAGAAAATAAAATGGGATCATCCAAATTTCCCAAAAAGAAAACAGTAACTCTAAAACAAAATGAATGTTCGTAAAATTAGGAAAAACAATATTGATATCGCGGTTGTTGACTCGGAGGATACGCTCGTGAACGAGGTCTCCACTGCTTTTGATTTTTTTGCAACCCTCCAGTACGATTCGGGATGTGACCGCTTTGTTTTAAAACAATCACATTTTACCAAAGACTTTTTTGATTTAAAAACGGGTCTTGCGGGAAACGTATTACAAAAACTAGTCAACTACCGAATGAAACTAGCCGTCGTTGGTGATTTCTCGGTTTACTCTAGTAAAAGTCTAAAAGATTTCATTTATGAAATGAATTCGGGTAAAGATGTCTTTTTTCTAAATTCTGAAGAGAATGCAATCGACAAATTATCTAGTGTTTGATGAGTCTTTTTCCAAAAATACAATTTTTGATAACAAATTGATATTATGTTTTTCAATTTGATTGGCAAGACCGATCCCCATAAGTTCGAATACTTTCTGGAATAGCTCAACCGATTGAATCGTTTGGTTTTTTAGTCCATAAAATCCCAAAATAGCGATTGTTTGGTTATGAACTCGCAAAGAAAATTCCATAAGAGAGGAAACTCCCACTTCTAACAGATGCTCTCTTACATTTCCTTCTGAAGCCAAAGAAATCTCTTTTAGGATGATTGCAGAAGGTACTGCACTTCCAGATAAAAATTTAGATTCAACATGAGAGAATTTTTGTCCCTCATAAATTCCATGTACATTTCCTTCCACAAGGCTATATTCCCAGTCGTCTCCAATTTTGGATGCAATAAGTCCTAGTGGCAATCCAAAGAGTTTTGTACCCGTCTGCAGATAATTACGGCAAATTTCTGTTAGATTATTTGTTGTTGAAGAAAGAAGACGAAAAAGTTCCGCAAGTGAGTGTTTGACAAACGCAGCCGTGTTTAAAGTTTCTGCAATTAGATTTTGATTTTTGAATCGAATGAGTTCTTGACTGAGCTGGTCTGCAATCACATCAATGAGTTTTAGATTTTTGAATTTATGTTTGAACTTATCTTCCACCACCATTCCAATCACACCAATCACTGTGCCAATATCAGAACGAATAGGATATCCCAAATACATAATAGAATTTTTTTCAGATAGAACTTGGGTCAGAGGAGAAAAGAAAGAATCCTCTCCAACCAAATTCATCTCAAAAATCATATTAGAATCCACTACATGGTAACAAGGGAGAGAATATTTAGAAACCGTTTCAGGAATTTGAAAAGAAGAAGGACCGTGAAGAGCCAACAAACGGAAGTTTTGTGAATCGGGAAGGTATTCCAAAATCCAAGTCGCAATGATTTCAGGAATCCTTGCGATAGTTTCTACGGTCTTTTCCCAAATTTCTTCGGAAGAAACGGAAGAAGGAAAGGAATGTAAGTCATCGGCAAGATCTCGAGTCAAAGCAACCCCAGAAAAATAATGGTTGGGAGCCAATTCAGAAAGCATACAAACCACCTCTTCCGTCCATCCCAACAAGGAACCAGTCCGCGACCAGAGATTTAATCTGTTATACGGGATATTAATTCAATATAACGAGCAATATCTTTCCCAATTCGTGCAATCACTTACAAAGGAAATTTTGTCATTTGAGAGGCGCTATTAGATTCCCATTCTTTTGGATCAGAAAGTCGATGATCGTCTGACTTTCCATAGGAGAATGAAAAATCCGATTGGGTAAAATCAAAGCCTGAATGTTCGAGATATATACGTAAAGGGCTTCTGTTCCGATAGACAACCTCGTAAGATTTTCATAGGGAATTTTTGACTCCACGTTTTTGGATTGGGTCAGTATAAATAAATCTTCAAACCGAATGGTTAGTTCCGATTCCGTAAAATCCTTTCCTTCCGTATAGAATTTCTTAAAGTGCTTGAGGAGTTTTCTTTTGCGAGTCAAACGGAGATAAGCATAATATAGAATGCTAAACAACAGATACAAGATAGCTACAAAGTTAATTTCTTCTGGATACGTGCTAAAGAACATCACAGCAGATATGATTGTTGTTACGGATAAAAAAATCTCCGGGTAATATTTCTGGTATTTACTACTATATCGATTGTGATGGTGTAAGGAAAAAAAAGACAGGTCATCTAATTTTTGTATATATTTGATTTCATTCATTTCAAGTTTCAACACATCCAAATTTGATTACAACTAACAAAAATTAATTTAATTCCATCAAGCCACTTCTTTCCCACGTGCCGCTTCTAAAATGGAAAACCATTCCACTCGAGTAAGAGGATAAGAAAAACATTCGGCTGCAGACTGGATTCGTTTGGGTTCATTAGTTCCCAAAATGGGAACAAGGCCTGCGGGATGGTTTAAAAACCACGAATAAAGAACTTGGTCGGCGCTAGATCCATATTTTTTGGCAATTTCCTGAAGTTTCGAATGTGTGGCAACTTCCCTTTCCGTTTTGGGAACAAAGATCCGTCCTCCCGCTGTGGGTGACCATATCATGGGATGAATTCTTGATTCTAGTATTTGGTCGAAGGTTCCATCAAACAGTGGTTCTGTGCGAAATGGATGAAACTCCACTTGGTTTGTAAAAAGAGGTCTCCTGTAAGCTGATTGCAACATTTGGAATTGCGATGGAGTAAAGTTGGAAACTCCAAAATGATTTACTTTTCCTTCAGTGATCAGAACTTCAAATATCTCTGCCAACTCATAAGGATCCATGAGTGGGTCTGGTCTATGAATGAGTACCACATCCAACTTGTCTACTGTGAGTTTCCGTAAGGATCGTTCCACCGAGTAACGAATGTGTTCTTTGGATGTATTGTAATGTTTGGTGGGAAATTTCGATCCAGGGATTTGGATTCCACATTTTGTGATGATTTTGATTTTTGATTTTAAAGAAGGTAACTTGGACAAAGCCTTACCAAAAAGTTCTTCATTTTCAAAACCTCCATAGATATCGGCATGATCAAAGGTATCGATTCCGAGACTAAGACAAAGTTCGATTTTTTCTAAAATTCTTTCAGGAGAACTACCCTCTTTATCTTCATGTAACCTCCAAATTCCATAAACCAGTCTGGAGATAGAAAATTTATGTATTGGAAATTCAATTTGAGGGACTTTCATTTTCTTTCTCCTGTTGTGAGAGGGGTCACAGGAATCCCTTTTGGTTTTCGACCTTGTGCTTCTGCAAAGTTGATGGTCTGTAATTTTGGAAGAACCGATTTTGCAAAAAGTTTTGATTCTTCAATCAAAGGATATCCAGAGAAAATAAAAGCACGAATCCCCATTTGGATGTATCTTTGGATTTTTTCATAAACTTGTTCTGGAGTTCCTACAATGGCAGAACCACATCCAGAACGGGCAAGGCCAATTCCTGACCAAATCATGGGTTCAATGAATAGGTCAGGATCTGCAGATTTTCGGAGTTCATCTTGACGAAGGACCCCTGCTGAATTAGAATCCAAAGCACGGTGTTTGATATCATTTGCCCTTTCAAGATCAAGTCTAGATAACAATTGTTTTGCTGCGTCTTTCGCTTCTTTTTCTGTATCACGAACAATCAAATGAATGCGAAGACCAAAATCAATAGTCCTTCCAAAGTTTGCTGCCCGTAAACTTAAGTCTTGCATGGTATCAGCAAGTCTTTCTTCTGTTTCAGGCCACATCAAAAAAACATCACAAAACTCGGCACAAAGAGCTCGTGCATCGGGAGAAATTCCTCCAAAATAAAGTAAAGGCCCACCGTTTTGTTGGTATGACTTTACTGGATCCGTTGGTAAATCAAACTGATAGTGTTTTCCTTGAAACTTGATTTGGTCCTGTGTCCAACCTTGTTGCAAAATTTGAATGACCTCTTTAGAGATCTCATACCTTGTTTTGGAATCTCTTTGGGTACCTGGAAGATCCGAAGAGATAATATTGATATTGAGTCTTCCCTTTAACATATGATCTAAAGTGGATAATGTTCTTGCGAGCATCGGGGGATGGATTTCACCACACCGAATGGCCGTTAGGAGAGAAATTTGTTTTGTGAATTGGGAAGCAGCGGCTGCAAAAGTTAATGTGTCTTGTCCAGTTTGGTAAGAAGAAGGAAGGAGAATGTTTTGATATCCCAATTCATCCGCCAAACGAATGATATCCGAACAATGTTCGAAACTAGAACGTAAATTACCATCAGGAACTCCCAAATATTCATAATCTCCGTTACAAAGGTCACAAAACCAGGCTACTTCTACGGAAGGGTTTTCGGATCGGATGGTGGGTGCTTTCGGGATCGGTATCATTCTTTCACTACTGGAAGCTAGGCATTGACAGGCGACAAGAGAGAATTAGTAAAAATCTAACGCTTGCCATAATTTTAGAAAAATTCTAATATGGTGAATCAATTCTCTGTTATGATAACAACGATCGATATCGTATTTTTTTCAGCAACCTTCCTTCTTGTCCTTGGTGTGGGAATGTATGCAGGCCGAAAGGAATCCTCCTCTTCTGATTACTTTCTCGGAGGACGAAGCCTACCTTGGTGGGGGATCGCCGGTTCTCTATTCGGAACCAATATCTCAGCAAACCACTTGGTGGGAATGCTCGGCATTGGATTTTCTGTAGGGTTCGCACAGAGCCATTACGAATTTGGATCGATTCCCGCCATTGTCCTTTTGGCTTTTGTTTTCCTTCCCTTGTTCCGACGTAAAAAATTCTATACTCTCTCTCAATTCCTCCAGAGCAAATTTGGACCCGCAGCCGGAAGGATTTATTCGGGGATCTCACTCGTCCTCATCACCATCCAACTGACAGGAGCTTTGTACATTGGCGCACGGAGTTTTCTTCCCTTTATCAAAGATACAGGAATTCAAATTACTTATACAGAAGTTGTCCTTTGGATTGCATTTACATCAACCATCTATACCTGGTTTGGTGGTTTAAAATCAGTAGTTTATACCGATGTGATCCAAACCTTTCTGATCTTAGCCTCAGGATTACTCTTAGCATATCTTTCCATTACAAGACCAGAAGTGGGTGGTATCTTTGAGTTATTTGCCAAAGAGGAAGGTCGAGTTGATGGACTTAGTAAAATGAATTTGTATCTACCTCCCAACCATCCCACCCTTCCTTGGACGGGAGCTCTCAATGGACTTTTTTTATTACATATTTTTTATTGGAATACAAACCAGTATGTCGTACAGCGTACGCTAGGTGGAAAATCATTAAGAGAAGCAAGGCTCGGAATTTTAGTAGGTGGACTTCTTAAACTAACAGTTCCTTTTTTTTCAATCCTTACTGGCGTTGCGGCTTACCAAATTTGGACATCTCTGGGGGAAACGGCAAACATTGCACCAGACGAAGCCTTTTCCAAACTTGTGGTTCTCGTAGTTCCCTTAGGATATGGCCTGATTGGAGTGATCCTTGCCGGACTCCTCGGAGCTATTTTTTCAAGCATCGATTCCATGCTCCATTCCGCAGCCACTCTATTTACCATCGATTTTTATAAACCGTTTCGGGAAAGATTCGGTAAAAAACTCATCGATGAAGAGGAAATGAAAGTTGGTAGAATTTTCCTGTTGGTATTTTCTTTGTTAGTCACGGTCCTCGCCATTCTCTTTGTCGATCCCAATTCTAAGAAAAATTTCTTTATTGAACTATCAAACCAAAGTTCTCACTTCACACCGGCCCTTCTTGTTGTTTTTTTATTAGGAATTTTAAATGTAAAAATCAGTAGCAGAATGATTTGTATAACAATCCTGATCACACCGATTTTCTCCTTTTTATCTCCACTACTCTATTCCAACCTTGCACCAAGTTTCACAAAACAATTATTTGGTGAAGAACTCAATTTTTTACACCGAGTGTTTTTTAGTTTTCATTTTGCTCTAATTTTACTAACAATCACAGCCCTGGTGCAATACAAATGGGAAAAAAATTCCGAAGGATTGAGAACTGAGAAAAGTTCAATTCGAAACCTAAAACAAATTCTCACCCAAACCATCCGAAAGCCAAATACTAAAAACTTCTTCATTTTTTTGATTTTATTTTTTGGAATAATCACATTTAGAATTCGATTTCCTGAGTATAAAACCTACCTATCCGCAACAGGATTTTTACTATTTGTAAACTCTACTTTGATCTTAACCTTCCAAAAAAGATCACCAAACCAATCCATGATAACCTTATTTCGTAAAAGGGACGAATGGTTATATGGAATCCTCCTAGGATTGACATTTTTGTTTTACCTTTGGTTTTAAATTCGCTTTGAAAGAAAAGTAGATATGGTATAATTGGTAGAACCTCCTACCAGCTAACAATGTTCGTATTCGAAAAAGCAAATCACAATTATAGAAAACCAATTCTAACATTGGGATTTATTTTTCTAACGATGTTGACCTTATTCTTCGATCATCCTGAGTCCTATGCTTTCACACCCAAAAAAGAGTTCGGACTTAGTCTCATTTTTTCTAATTTCTTTAATTCTTCTTTTACCGAGTGGCTTACAAATGCAGTTTATTTATACATGTTCGCTGATAATATAGAAGATGTAGTGGGACATTTATTTTTTTTCCTTTTATTTCTTTTTTTTGGAATCTTAGCCAACCTAACCTATTTTTTGTTTCATATGAATTCCATTGTTCCTGTTGTCGGAACTTCTGGAGTCATCTCAGGCATTCTTGGAATGTATTTTGTATTTTTTCCCAATGTAAAAAGTACTATGGTTTTTGAAAGAGCGACCTTCCGTGATGTACCTATTTTTATCAGCCTTGGCATTTGGATTCTTATCCAGTCTTATTTCTATCTTATTGAATTCAACAACCAAGTGCGAAGTGTTTATGGTGGACAAGTTGTCGCTTTTTTGGCTGGTGTCAGTCTTGCTCTCTTTTTTATCCGTCACAATTTTTTAGACCGATTAGAACAGAATCTCCGTCTATCTACCTTTATCAATAAAACTGTCCTCTGCCCCTCTTGTAATAAACCAATTCCTGCAAAAAAATATGGAAGGCTTCATTGTTCTTCCTGCGACACCAATTTCTTTTTCGATCGTCATGGAAAAAAATTTCTTTAATTTCTTATGAGAACATATTTTGGTTTTGAATTCGCTTTAAAATATTTTTGTAAATAAATTTCTCATCGACATTTTTTATTCCTCAGTGAAAATCCTTCGTTACCTCGATATCGGAGAATTCCAGATGCAAAGAATCTTGTTCCTTATTATAACGATTGCTCTTTCCCACTTCCAGGTACAAGCAGAAGAAAAACCAAATCCCCCGGCCCTTCCCAAGGAAGGCTATTATATACTTACTTATAAAAACTACTCGGTCAATTTAGAGATAGATGCTAATGGGTATGAAGTTCATAGCGGATCCTCTAATGAAGATTCTTCAGGACAAGCAGATATCAACTACTGGATCTTACCTGGTAAAAACAAAATTAAAATCCGACTTACAGAACGAAAAAACAAACAAAAGATAGGTGAAGGACTCTCTGCAGAGGCAGAAGTCAAACTACTAATTGACCAAAAAGGTCAATTCCCGGACGAAGGACTTCTTTTAAATCACTTCCAATGGCCAAAATCTAGCGATTACAAATTAGGAGATTGGTTCGAAATAGAATTCAATCCACCATTTGATCCGCCAAGCCAATTGTGGAAACAAGCAGAAACCATCACTCTCACCAAAGAAAAAGAAAACTCTGCTATAGAATTTGCTGTAGAATTCACAAAGGTCTTAAACACAAAAGATCCCCAAAAAATACTGACACTGATTCAGTTTCGTTCAAAGGACACATCGGAAGTTCGTTATTATCCTTATGAAGAAGCTGAGGAAATCAAATCCATTAAAGAAATGACAAAAGCCATTGGTTCTAGCTGGAAACTAGATACAAAGAAAACTAAATTCACACTGCTTTGTAATCAGCAAATTTTGAGTATCACTGATCAAAAAGGAGAACCTATCATTACTTCTAAAAAGGGTGCTTCCATACCTCTCTATTTGAGTTGGATTGCAGGTAAGTGGGTGATCGTTCGTTGATGATTAAAACCATAAACATACAAAGTCATACAATGTAATTGGAGTTTGCCGAAAACGATCTCCAATAGATTTGTTTTAAACAAATCGTTTCATATTAGATCCAATAAAAAAAATGAACTGACTCAAAACTTTGTATTGGTTAATTTTGATTATATTCAGTTGCAACGATCGAATCAATTTCAGCTTCCACTCGCGAAAAATTCAAAAGCATTTTGGCTGTGATGAAACAAAGTAGAATTGAGAAAATATTTTCGACTATATGGAATTTAGCGGAAAACAGGACTTCTTCGACATCAACTGTATTTGGGTTCAGCTTAGAAGCAAAAACAATTAAGAAACTATCGACGATCCATAAAAACCACCAAATATTCAAAATCTTTAGATTCAATAATGAACTTTTTGCATTATTGTATTTCAGAAGTAATTGTTTAGAATGAGTATATAACTCATCCATAATTTCATAGGGTTTATATAAACCAATGACAGGAATAAACCATACGATGAGAATTTGAAAATTGGTTCCGGAAAGATTTGGAAAAATAGTTTTTATTCCTAGATAGGCATTTGTAAGCCAATAGACAAAAAACATTCCAGTGAATAAAAAACCAACTGTATATATCAAACTAAATACAGTAATGTTTTTTTCGATGATAGTGATGTCTGAATCTAAAACTTGAATTCCTTTTTCTAGAGAGGAATATAAATTAAATTGTTCAATATAAAAATATAAGATCCCAAAATTAACAAACAAAAGTGTCAAAATGAACATAATAGCAATATTAATAGCAGTAATTCTCTCTTTGTATTTCATAGTTTTTCCTGAAGTTTTATTTTTCTAAAATTTCCCACCATTCTAAGATTTTCTCTTCGTTCTTTCGGAAATCGCAAAAATCTTTTGTGGAACGCCAATGCCTTTGAGTTTGTGTTCTCCAAGTTCTTCCCAGCGAATGGGGATTTGCTCTGCTAAATTTTCAGAGGCAAGCACAGCCTTCCCTAACTCCCCACACATACCAGCAATCCGACTCGTTAAGTTAACTGCCTCACCAATCACAGTAAAATCCAACCTTTCTGTAGAACCAATATTTCCATATAGAATTTCGCCAGAATGTAACCCCACTCCATGATGAATGGAAAGTTTTCCCTCTTTTTCTCTGATTTGATTATGACGAACCAAATCTTCACCTAACTTTCGAACAGCGAGTAGTACTTTTTTTCCTACAAAAGTTTTATTGGCTTCCGTATATGGAAATACTGCCAAAATTCCATCACCGAGTAGTTTTAAAACTTCTCCACCATGGGCCTCAATCAGGGGGATGGCCAAACCAAAATAATCATTGAGTAACTGTATAATTTCTGGGGGAGATAATTTTTCACTCATTCCTGAGTAATTGCGAATATCAGAAAACCAAATCACTGATTTGATATTATCTAGCTCCCCTAAATAAATTTTTCCTGAATAAACGGTAGACCCAGTTCTTTTTCCTAAGTAAACACTTAAGAGTGATTCAGTTAATTCATTTTGAATGAAGTTGATCCATTGTAGAGAAATCAACCTGAGAACATGTTGTAAAAATGTAAGTTCGTTCGCGAACCAACCATTCGGTTTATCAGTTACTAAACTGAGGAAAGCAAAACCCGCACCCTTCTGAAAAATCGGGACCGCAAAATACCCAGTTGCCCCGAGAGGTGCCAGGTCATCCAAAATGGGATAAGGATAGGTTTCTTCCTTATGATTCACAAAATCAAAGTAATACGACTGTTTTGTAGACATTACATATTGAACAGGACTCACCACAAACTGAGAAGTCTGTAAAGATCCCAATCGAAAACGAACTTCTCGGAGAAATCCATTTTCGGATTCTATAATGGAATGCGAATGTTGTAGTTGGTTTGTAGTTTCATCAAAATATTCTAATTTTCCTTTGGGAACCCAAGTGTAAGCCAATGACTCCACTTGTGGGTGTAGTGTGCGAGTCCCCATACTAACCCGCACAATCCGAAAATCCAATTTTTGCAAATAACCAATAGTTTTATCGAATAACTCAGCAGATGACTTCACCTCTGACAATTCATTCGTATACCATTCTATAAATTCAGCGATCATTACCCTATTTGACTTCAACAATTAACTCAAAGTCACCTTCGGTTATATTTTTTGCTCCACTCACTCCAATAAATACGCGGTAAGGATTACCAACAGCACGAAGTTCTATACTTTGCGGTTCTGCAGGTTTCGAAAAATCAGGAGAACCAATCCATGTTGGGTGAGAAGCTTCACAACTGACGGCTCCATATACTTTGGGAGGAATGTATTTCGGTTCAAAACCACTAAATGCATATAGATTAACTCTCGTTTTGTTATCTTTTGGTTTTACAGTGACGATAAGAGTCGATTTTTTAGGAAGGTCCGTCCAATAATGAATCTGATTCCCTTCGAATTCTACATTCCGAATTCCAGGCCAACAAGCCATGGAACTTGACTCTGCCCATTCCAAATCATCCATAACAGAACCTGTTTTCAAATTACCTAGTAGAGTGACCGACTTTCCCTTTTCCGATTTGATATAGGAAACACCAGGAATTTCTGCCATCGGTTTGATCCGATCCAAGGTTACAACTTCATCATAACTATCTGCATAACCATCATAATGAATTAAAAATCCGTCTTTTTCAATTTTTATCACCATACCTGAAAACGACTTTCGTTCTTTGGCATCGTAAACTTCTACTCGGTCTCCTTTTTTAGGGGAAATTGGATCTGCAGAAAGAGAACCAAATAATAAAAACAAACAACAGAAAAAGTAAATAGATTGTTTCATAACCATCTCCTCTATAACGGAAATTGAATGTAGGGCGTTCACAAACAATTGCAAGGAAATATTTTATTGAAAATGAAAGGGAAAAGGAAGGAGTGCCTTGTGAAGGAGAGGGAAGGGAAAGATAAATTAGAAATGAAACAACACCCTGTCGAATGACAGGGTGCATAGAAAGAAACTTATTTTAGTTTGGAATCCAAACGTTTTTGTACAGCTTCCATAAATTGGAAGGTATCCAATTCTTTTTTGGTAGCTGCTGTAGAAAGAGAAAGAAGATCTTTTGTCATCTCACCACCTTCGATGGTTTCGATGATTGCTTCTTCCAATTTCAAAGCAAAGTTCACAAGTTCTGGAGTTCCATCAAGTTCCCCACGTTTCGCAAGAGCTCCTGTCCAAGCAAAAATAGAAGCCACAGAGTTTGTAGAAGTGGTTTCTCCTTTTTGGTATTTACGGTAGTGCCGAGTTACTGTTCCGTGAGCTGCTTCGTATTCATATTTTCCGTCCGGAGATACAAGAACAGAAGTCATAAGACCAAGCGAACCAAAACCAGAAGCAACCATATCACTCATAACGTCACCGTCGTAGTTCATCATCGCCCAAAGTTGTCCACCTTCGTTTTTCATGATTTGCGCAACCGCATCATCAATGAGGTAGTAACTATAAGTAATCCCAGCGGCTTTCATAGCAGCTTCTTGTTCTTTTGCCATGTTATCAAAGATATCACGGAAACGAGCATGGTATTTTTTAGAAATAGTATCTTTCGTTGCAAACCAGATGCTGATTTTTTCAGACAAAGCATAAGTAAAACATGCTTTCGCAAATGATTTGATAGACTCATCTAAGTTGTGCATTGCAAGTGCAACACCACCACCTTTGAAGTCATTCACAAGTAGTCTTTGTTTTTCTTTACCAGAAGCATCTGTATAAACAAGTTCCACTTTTCCTGGACCATCCACTTGGATTTCCACGTCACGGTAAATATCGCCGTAAGCATGTCGTCCAATCGCAATTGGTTTTTTCCAAGAGTTTACTGCTGCCGGAATGTTTTTGATGATGATTGGTTTACGAAAAACTGTTCCATCTAAGATAGCACGAATGGTTCCGTTTGGTGATTTCCATTCTTGTTTTAAGTTATATTCTTTTACGCGGTCTGCGTTCGGAGTGATGGTTGCACATTTAACACCTACTCCATGTTTTTTGATCGCGTTAGCAGAATCGACAGTGACTTGGTCATCTGTTTTATCACGGTATTCAACACCTAAGTCATAGTATTCCAAAGTGATGTCTAAATAAGGGTAGATGAAACGATCCTTAATCTCTTTCCAGATGATTCTTGTCATTTCATCGCCGTCTAACTCAACAAGCGGTGTTTTTACTTTAATTTTTCCCATTGATTTCTCCTAAACTCATTCAATTTTTGATTCGCATAAATACGTTTATGTTGGATTTACCATATGTAAATTCCACAAGTAGTGACAAAACTCCGTAGAATTATTGATCGCTCCTGAAATGGTATGAATTCCCGTAAGAGATGTATATCTTTTTCTATAAGCATCTCGTTCAGAAATTCCAGAAAGTTTTGATTCCAGCCGGACAAGAACTTCTTTCCAAGACTCACATTGTCTCTTCACAAATGGATCCTCCGCTTTGATTTTTAGGTCTGCGGCTTTTGTGATCTGGATTTCCCAAAAATGGGAAGGAAAAGCGGGCGGAGTGTACCGGTCTCGGATGGTTTCTAGGTCTCTTTCAATCTCTTGGTCTTTGAAACTATTAAAAAAGAAAAACCCACTAATTCGTAATGAAAGAGGAAGGAAAAAACTAAAATTACGATCGTAAGAGATCATTTGTTGGAGGGTCCAATCAGCCGACCTTCCTGTAGGTCCAATGGCAACATAGGACTTTGCTTCCAAAGGAGCCAATTCATCAAAACAGTATTGGGCAAATCGAAGTTTCTCTTTCCAGAATATTTCTAAAATCTCCGTGACCATGCCCGTTTCGTTCATCCTGGATAGGGGAAAGTATTTTTCAAGTGAGAATCCTTTTTTAAGAACCAAAGTCAAATCTCCATGACCACAAGTGGTATGAAAGAAACCGATCAGCCTTGGCGCGAGCTTGTGACGAAAAAAGAAGAATTTTTGCATATCTTAAGAATTCTAAACCATTACTATGAAATGCGGGGCGAAACCAAGTCTAAGCAGTTTGTTTTCCGTCGTCGGCTTGCGGACTCCTCCCCAGATCTCGTTCAGATTTTTTTCTCTAAACTCGGGACATTCGAATACCAAGTGGCTTGTCGACTCTTGCCAGAGGAACATATCGAAACTTGGATTCATATCGACGGAATTGCCGAAGAAAGGGAAAGGCTAAAACAAATTGGCAATACAGAACATCCCGTCTTTTCGCTCGTTTGTCTGGGTGATTTGTTTGCTTTGACCCTTCCCAGTTCCGTTTGCATTTAAAGGAAATCCCCAAGAAAAATCTTGATTCTTTTACAAGCACCCGTTAGGATTTGCCGGTGTTTCGGCAATTCTTCGGACTGGTTTGTCTCTTCGTTTCATTGTTATTCCTTACAACCGAAACTTCGGCACAAGACTTTAAGACCCAACATTTCCCTGAGGAAGGATATCTCCAGGCCTGGAACTTTACGTTTCGTAATGAAAAATACAATCTCTTTGCGACCTTTCTTGTTAGCAATTTTGGCCCAGGATCACATAACAACGGTATATCGTTACTTTTAAAATCCAAAGACCAACCAGTATTCTATTCTACTCGAGAATTCGATTCCGATGAATATGAATTTAAAAAAGGCCAGTTCTACCAAAGGAGTGGGGAGAACTGGATGGAATATAAAAACGGAATTTATTCCTTTTATATGAATTATGGAGATTGGGAAATTAAATTAGATTATAAACCAAAGAAAGGATCTGTTCCTATATCCAAAGGGAAATTCCCACTAAAAGAAGAAGGAAAATTTGTCCAGGCTGACATCCCTTTTTCTTATTCTCAAGTAACAGGAACCATTCGTTATAAAGAAATCACAGAAGAAATCAAAGGTGTCGGTGGACTCGAACATATCCTTTCCAACGAACCAGTTTACCAGTTCTCTAAAAAATGGGAATTAGTTAGATCCATTACCAAAGATGGTCATCGAATTTTTACTGGTGGGTTTATTGGCAATGCAGATTTCCCCGGTGGGTTTTACCGTCGAGTTGCGGTGTTGGATCCAACAGGCAATTTGGTTTTAGAAGGAACAATAGAACGAACAGAAATTTTAGACTGGGAAAAAGAACCTACTTCTGGTTATACGATCCCAAAAACAGAAACTTTCTACTTTAACGAAGGGAAATGTTCACTTCTCGTCAAACGAACCAAACCCATTGCGACCATGAGCGCGTTAGAAAACATTTCTTCTTTTTTAAGATTTTTTATCCAATTATTTTTTGCAAAACCCTACCAAATCCACTGGTATGCAGACTTAAAAATGAATTGTCCCATTTGGTCTGGTGAGGCAAAGGGTTATCATTCTAATTATTTAATCAACGAATGAATCTTAGAATTGGTTCAGAATTGATGCATCTTAAACGAAGAGGCAAACGATGGGCATTCTAAAGGATAAACTTTTGCCCTTCGTGAGCAATGTGAATCTGCATTCCACCAGGTTTTTGTAACCTTGCTTCATCTAAAATGATTCGTGCTACTTCGTGATCAGTGTGATCTGGTTCATGATGTGTGAGGACAACGGAACGAATTTCCATCATCTCCGCAAACTCAACAGCTTTACTCACGGCCGTATGACCCCAACCTAATTTTTTTTCCGCCTCAGCAGTGCTATACTGTGCATCGATGATGATGAGATCTGCTCCTGCGATCTGTGGTTTCATTTTGAGCAGGTGTTCCCGGTCTTCTTCTCTGTATTCTACATCGGTACAGAAAAGGAAAATTTTATTCCCTTCGCGAATTCGATAACCCGTACAAGAACCAGGGTGACGAAGGCCAAAAGGAATAATTTTTAAGCCACCTAACATATAGGATTCAAACTCTTTCCAAAGGTGAAAATGTTTTTTGGAAGCCATTTGTTGTAGAGTAACGGGAAAGTTTTCTGGATGTTGTTGGCGAACAAGGCGCTGTTCTAAGTTTTCTATACATGAGTAAAAGTGAATATTACAAGAAGGTGAATAACCAGGTTTAAAAAAAGGCCAACCCTGGATATGATCCCAATGTGTATGGGAGACCAAGATATGAATGTCCATCTCTTCGCCACTAAAAGCTTGTGGAGCCAATTGGTTTCCGAGAACCCGAAGTCCCGTTCCCATATCTAAAATGACTTTTTCGCCCCCGTCCCCTTCAATAAACACACAAGTGGTATTTCCCCCTAGATCTTGAGAAAGGGGGATGGGTAGATGATTTAAAAATTCCTCTTCGGAGAATCCCTCTGGGTCCTTCCTCCACTCTTCTTTGGCCATTTGGAGAATTTTGAGAGTTTTCTCTCTTTGTTCCATTTTAGAAATAGGCGTAGGGAGAGAACCGCGAACACCAAAAAGAGTTATTTTCATCTATTTCCTTTTTAAAATCCTGACATTACATCATCGGAAGGAATGCATTTGTTAGTTAGCCAAGAAATCCAAGAAAAACTTTGGAAGTTTACTACCAAAACTTCTTATCAATCCGACTATCTCCTGCAACCTAAAGAGCGGGGAAAAAAAATCGACCTAAAAAAATCTTTCCCGGAAGAGATCCAAAACTTTGTTTTAGAACTTGGATCGGGATGGGGAGAAGTTGCCATCGAATTGGCAGGTCGCGACCGCCAAACAGGTTATTTGTTGATGGAAAAGAAGGTAAATCGAATCATCCATACCGAAAAACAACGAAAAACGCTAGGTTTGGATAATATCCGCTATATGACTGTCAACTTTCAGTGGTTCTTTGATGAATTGCTTGAGAAAGAAATTTTTGATAAAATCATCATCAACTTTCCCGATCCTTGGCCCAAAAAAAAACATCGTAAAAACAGACTCATGCAAGGTGAAATGCTCGAACAAATTTATGACCTATTGAAACCAGGGGGCCAGTTGTTATTTGCAACCGACTACGGTCCTTATGCGAGGCGCACCATTTCTTTGTTTAGAAAATTTCCAAAATTTATTTGGGATGAAAAAGAATACGAGTTTGAAAGACCTGGTTTCCCTGTTTCCTTTTTCGAAACCGAAAAAAGAAACGAAGGAAGGCGGATTTACTACCTAAACCGAACAAAATCTAAATAATCTAAATTAGAACTAGGTTTTCTAATTTAGATTCGATTCTCTATAAAAACAGATCCTATATTTTTTTAATCTACGGTTACCGTACTGATCCGAAGGCCATCACGATCCCCCTTCCAAGGAACAGAGGTTTTATCACCACCTTTGATTAGTAGTAATTCCTTAGACCTCCCTTCCACCACAAGCCCATCCAAAGGATAATAAAAATCTCCCTGGATCGCGTAGGAGTCTTTCCACTTAGAACCACCTTTCCAAAGATAGGCGGTGTTTTCAGTATTGATGAGTAAAGACTCAGGGTTTTTAACAACAGATCGAATTAGGTCCGTATTCCCCAAGGAACTTAGTTTTGCTTTTTCTGTTCCTTGATAGATTTGATTTCCAAGTTGCACTAAACAAGTATCTTCTAAACAACCAAGGATCTGCGCAGACTCTTTCGCATCCTTCTTAACCACAGGAGCGGATAGTTTCTTTTCTTTTTCGGAATCAGTTCCAATGGCAAACACTTGGATTTGGAATTCTTTCTTTAAATCACGAAGGACAAATAATTTCCCTTCGGAAGTGTGAGAAAAACTTAAAAAATCATTTCCATTCCATTCTTCTTCAATTTCCAAATTAGGATTTGTTCTGACAATTTTTCTCTCAGATCCTTTTTCCTTTTCTAAAAGAAGTAAAAATCCATTTCCATCCACAGAGGAACCTTGTTTCACTTTCCAACCAACAAGAACTTGTTTTTTGAAACTCATCTTTCCTGATTCTGGATAAATCTTAGTCGCAGTATCATTGGTGATCCCCACCAACTCCTTACCAGCAACTAATAATTGGTATGGGGTTGAAGTGTATTGTTTCCAAACCAGTTCTTTAGTGATCCGGTCATATCCAACAAGAGCGGTTCCATAATTCACAATGATTCTGTTTGGATAAACAATCGGTGTAGAAACTGGAGTTCCAGAAAGGTTTAGGTCGGTCACATGAAGTGGTTCATCATCCAAAGCATCAGAAGGAAGTAATCTTGCGTATTTGGTTTCTCCATATTCACGTAAGATTTTTTCTTTTACTTGGTTTCGTTTTGTTTTGACCTTATCCGATGGAGACTGTTTTTGTTTAGCATCCAAAATTCTAAATTGAGCAAAGAGTGCCTCCGCAGAAGGTTCCTCTTTCAAAACTCGATCAACGATCTTCTCCGCTTCTTCTAATTTATTTTCTTTAAAGTAAATATAAGCCAATTGGATCTCACCATCCATAAAATCAGGATCCGATTTACGAATGGATTCTAAAATGGATTTTGCCTCGTTTGTAAGATCCTCGTTGAAGTAAGCGATCGCTAAATTATAAGAAGATAATCCAAATTCCGAATCTTTTGCCCTCGCCTTTTCAAACTCACGTTTTGCCCCATCCATCTGGCCTAGTTTGTAAAAAGCCAAACCCTTCGCAACGTTACTCGGAGCAAAATTAGGATTTACCAAAATAGAACGGTCAAATTCTACAATGGCAGCATCATAGTTCTTACGTTTCATGGTTACAAGACCTAACATATAGTAGGCGTAATAAGAATCTGGTTTTTCTTTTAAGATATCATTAAATCCATCTTCAGCGCGTTTTAGTTCCCCTTTTTTATAGTAAAAAGAGTAAATCCCTTCCTTGAAGGAAATGGCATTTTCTTTATTTGTACGAACTGCATTTTCTAAAATGGAAAGACCTTTTTCTTCCTCACCTTTTTCGATATAACACTCAGCAATTTTGACAAGAAGAGAAGCTTTGGGAACTCTATCATATGCCTTTTGGTAAGGAGTGACTGCTTCAATGTATTTTTTACGATTGAATAAAGAATTTCCTTCTTTTACAAAAGGTAGAATCTCCGCAAAACGAGAGTTTTCCGCCACTGTCTTTTCTGTTTCAATCACTTCAGGAATGTCTTTTGTATACTTTTTGGATTTTTGAATGAACTCGTTAGCACGGACGTAATTTTCTTTTGAGTTTTCTTCCACCGCACGTTTGTAATACAAACTTCCCAATCGGTAATCTACCGCATCATTGTTTGGGAATTTTTTCTTAAGTCCCAAATAGATCGCTTCTGCTTCATCCCACTTACTAGCATCTTCTGCAATACGACCTAATGTGATCGCACTAAAAGGATCAGTCGCAGAAAGGATTTCTAATTTTTTGATGTATTCTTTTTCTTTTTTGGACTCACCAGTCTTGGCATAAACTCGTGCTAAACCTTGTAAGGCCCCCGGATTTGTAGAATCCATTCGGTAGGCTTCTAAGTAAGAAGATTCAGACTTTTTATATTCACCAAATGCAAAGAAAGCTCGACCAAAAGCATTTTGTGCTGCTGGGTTCTCGGGATTCACTCCCATTGCTTTCCCGTATTCATCAAAGGCTTGTTTCCGTTTTCCTTGACGAAGGAAGGTATCACCATCTGCGATAAACTTCTGTGATTCAGCTAAAACTTTTGCCTTACGGATATCTTCTTTTTTAGCTTTTGGGTGCGACTCTGCTTTTTTCAAAACATCCAATGCTTCATCAAAACGGCCAGAATCAATGAGTACATAGGCAAGGTTGAGTTTAGGTTCAAAAAAATTTGGATCCCAATTAGATGCATCTTGGAAACTCAGAGTTGCCTTTTTGGTTTCCCCCCATTTCCACTCACATATCCCTTGTTTGTTGCGAATTTCAGCATTTTTGGGAATTTTTCCGCCGGCTTGTTTAGAAGTTTTTAAACAATCAGAATAATTATGAGTTTGGATGTACACATTACAAAGACCAATATAACCACTTGGGTTTGTATCAGCCAAAGAAATTGATTTTTTAAAGCTTTCTTCGCTCTCTTTGAGTTTGCCATTTAGTAATTGTGCATTTCCCAAAAATGACCACACAGCACCATTTTGCGGTTGTAAGTCGGTAGCTTTTCTAAATTCGGAAGTTGCTTCAATATAATTCTTTTTTGCTAAGAAGTCATTTCCCCGTTGGATGAGAGAGGCAATTTTTGTAGAAAGTTTTGCATCTTTGGCAGTTTTTAATTCGGGATTGAGTTTTTCCGCTCTGGCAAAATAAGCTTCTGCTTCCTCATATCTTTTGAGTTCCAAACAGATATCGCCCAACTGATTCAAAAGTTCAACGGGATAAGGAAATTCAGGTTTTGATTCTAATGATTTTAAAACCACTAAACTCTCTTGGTAACGGCCCAAGTTTTTTAAAAGAATTCCCGTTTTATAAGTATAAATTGTTTCTTCTGGTTTTAATTGGCTAAGAGTTTGGTAAGTGGAAAGTGCTTCTTCATTTTCTCCCAAAGTGGACTGAACCGTTCCAAGCCCGATGAGAAGTTTTTCATTTTTGGGTTCTAAATTTTTACCTTTTTCATAGGCAAGTTTAGCATTCTCATAATCACCTAACTGGTAATAAGAAGAACCAAGAAGTGAATAACCATCAATGAGTTCAAAAGTTTGGATGGAAGTTTTAGCTTTCTCTAAAGCTGCATCCATATTTCCCTTTTGGAATTCATTACTTCCTTCCGCGACAAGGGCCCGCGCTTCCTCGATTTTTTGGCGGTCAGAAAGATCTGATTTTTCCACTACAGGGTCCTTGACCGTCACAGGTTTGAAGTCTCGGGACTGACAACCAACGAAAAGAACAAAGGTAAAAATTAAAAAACTAAATTGTCTCATTTTTGGAGCCTTTCCTCAAACTTAACCATGTCAGGATATCGTATTTTTACACCACGAAGGGGTGTGCCCGTAGTTGGAGCGTTATGCGGAGTTAAGACTCCTAAATTCCAAAAAGTTTCAAAATTCCAAGGAAGTTCTTCTACTGTTTTATTTCCAAGAGACAATCGAACGAGTTTCTTTTCGATATCTGTCGAAAGTTTTACAGTCCTTCCCTTTAATTCATCCTCTCTATCCCAACGATAAGAAGAACGAACCGGAGCTTCTTTTTCTTCAGAAGAAAATTTTACGATATGGAAGTCTGTTTTATCTACATAAACTAAAATTGTATTTTGATTGTGATCAGTAAAAGTCAAACCAACCGCTCCATTCAAATCCTTCACAAGATCTAACACAAGTTCGGCTTCCAAATAATCAGGAATTAAATCTTCCGAATACACTCCATACCAACCGGCAGGAAGGTCTTTGTTTTTGGCAAAGGTAAGTTTGCCAGGAAAGGTAGCGGAAAAATTTGGAGAAGCTGATGTTAGATTCCAAAATTCTTCTGACTCCCAACCCACTCCATCTTCAAGGGAGATGGGTAAAGCGATGGAAGTAATTTGTTTGGGTCTAATTTTAATTCCAGCTTTTGCATATTCAAAGTTAGAATCGTTTTTAGTACGAATGAATTGGATCGGATAACTTCCGTAAGGAACTCCCGATTCAGCATATTGTGTTTTTCCTTTTTTTTGCCCATCCACTACGATATCTAATCCAGGAGGAAAACTAGAAATGACAATGGTTCCTTGGGAAATATCGTCGCTCCATTCTTGGAACACACGAGTGGTTTTCCCTGCACGAATGAGGATATTTCGTTTTACAGGATCTTTACCAGGTTTTGCAAAAGAAAGTGTATGTTTCCCGTTGATGAGTTGGTAAGATAACAAAGGAGCTTTGCCTACTTCCACTCCGTCCAAATAAATGGCCGTCCCAGGTGAGGTAGAAAATACAGAAACATTTCCTCGTAAGGAAGAAGTAAAATAATTACGAAGTTCATCATCCGATGGGGAAGAAACTTCTGCAAAGTAAGACGAAACCGATCCCGTCAAAGGTTGGAGTTGTCTTTTCCCATGAAAAATATCAAAGGATTTTGAAGATTTACGAACAGGATCTTTTTCTTCTTGGTAAACAAAGATCGCCTTTCCATAGTTCTGCGACAGTACGGGATCTTTATATTGCACTTCCACAGAGTATCTGTCTGCACTCTGAACAAGACTAAGTTCGAGTATCAAGTCTAAGTCGGAACTTTCAGCAAATTTTGGATCTGGAACTTTGGGGGCTTTTTTGTATAACCCAAGTTTGTTGTGTGGGAAGAGGATTTTTTCTTCGAGTAATAATAAATCAGATTTAGAAAACTCCTCTGGAACTTGTTTCCAGAGGAGGGAAAAATGAGGAGTGGATTTATTTACCAGTCGTTCTTTGTAATCTCTACCCGAAGGAAGGGGTTCCGATTCACCCGGCAGAGGGGTGATGAACTTAGGTTTTGTAAAACTTCGATTCAGTGTTTCGATCTTTGTGACCGAAGAACAATAACCGACTAAAAAACAAAGGACCGGTAAATAAACATATCTCATTTCGTCTTATCAAAACTCTCTTTGGGAGCTAATTTTAGGGATTCTTTCTGAACGTCTTTTTTAATATATTTTGAATCTTCAATGGACTTAGCAGTTTTAATCACTTCGTCTGATTTTGATTTGGTGATCTCGCGAGTTTTCGCCGCTTTTTCCAATTCTTCTACAGAAGATCCAATGTTTAGTTTTTGAAGTTCTTCGTTGTTGGTTCGAAGTTCGTTCGCAAGAGATTCAAACTGTAACATTTTAGTGTTTTCAAAAGCCAACATCTCTTTCATTTCAGATAAAGATTGTTTGTCCATTGGTTTGATCATTTTATCAGAAAGTTTAGTATCATTTCCGACTTCAGCTGTTTTCTGTTTGTCGACAACGATTTCATTTTCTGAGTTTGCTTTGCGAATCGCAACAGCTCCATCAAGAACTGTATACTTCACAACACAGTTTCCAGAACCACAAGCTACGTTCCCAGATTTTGAAGAAGGGTTTTCTACATTGGTAAGAAAAATGGTTCCGCGCACACCCGCAATGGAAGTGGGAGTCACTACGCTGAAAGATTCTGTTTTTCTTTCCTTACGTAAAACTGTAACAAGTTTTCCGTATTGCATGTTCACTTCTGTTTCGCGTGAACCATCGTTTGCTGCAAATGCTTGGCTTACGCTGAGTGAAGTATTTTTGTTTAACTTGAGAACTCCGTCTTCTCCAACAAGGATTTCCACAGAACCATTCTCGCCAGTTACGATGGTATCTTTGGAAGTTAAAACATCACCCAGGTTTGGTTTTACTTGTCCACTCTCGCGGATCACAACCACATCACCTTTTACGAAGGCAACAACGACGTTACTTTCTTGTGCCGCTTTATCTGTAACATTAGTTACAGATTCCTTAGAATCTTTTTGGCAAGCAGCGAAAAATATGGCAAAAACTGCCACAAATCCCAATGCCGACAACCGATTGATCATTGTACGTTTCATATTCCTTCCTCCGGAAATAACATTCTAAGAATAGATAACAACTGAGTGCTTGGCAACTCTTTTCCCTAATACCTTTTTGTGACAGCTTTTGTCCAATGGTCCCTTCTTGTGACACGATACGGGTTTTCTAGGCTCTCAATCATGGATTCTAAGCTTTTTTTTCTGGTTTCATCCATGGATTCGTTCATGTGTTTTCGCATTGGACATTCAGAACCCAGTTCACAGCAATAAATTTCCTTACAAGTTTCTTTAATCTTTCGTAATTCAGGAAAACTCTCCCAAAGTTCAACAGGTGTCAGGTGTAGAATGCCCCATTCTTTGACTCCTGGGGAATCAATGAGAACCGTATTTTCTTCCAGAAACAGGGCGAAAGAATTGGTGGTGGTATGTTTTCCTTTTTTGGTGGATCCACTGACAAGGTTTGTCCTTTGTACTGTTTTTTGATGAAGGTGGTTCATGAGAGTGGACTTTCCCACTCCCGAATTTCCACAAAGAAAGGTTCTTTTTCCACGAATCCGTTCCCAGAGTGGTTGGATGGACTCTTCCGAAAGAAGAGAAACACTTAAGACTTCGTAACCTAACTCCCGATAATAAACTTCTCTTTCTTCGATTTCTTCTGGAGAGACAAGATCTTTTTTGGTGAAAATGATAAGAGGAGGAATTTCTGTTTGGTAGGATGCAGCAAGGAGCCTATCAATAAACCCTGGTTTGGTTTCTGGATCTTTGCAGGAAGCAAGGATAGCCACTTGGTCCAAATTAGCACATAACACGTGACTGTCGCCACGGTCACTCTTCCTTGTGAGATAATTTTTTCTTTCTTGGCGTTCTGAAATGACCCACTCTTCTCCGGAAGATTTTTCGGCGAGAACCAAGTCTCCCACGACAAAGGGGTGGCGTTCGTTCGAATTCTTTAAACGTAACTTTCCTTTTAGGACAGCCAGGGCATAGGTAGTTCCTTCTGAATAAATTTCGTAATAAGCTCCGAAGATACGAGCGATTGTAAATAGTTCTTTACCCAAGTGGAATCGTACCAAAATAATCTAGTTCTTACATTCTATACAGATGACATGCAAACACAAGTTTTCTTTCCTTTTGGAATCATAATCCTTTCTGCTTTTGGCTGGTTGTTTTTTGCTTATACCTTAGGCAATACCGACTCCACAAAAAACTTATCATTGTTTGCGTACTTTTTAGGAGCCTTCACCCTTTCTCTTTTGTATTTTTTGCGAAGAACACCAAAATCCAAACCATTGGAGAAACCAAAAAAACGAGATGAACTGGTCCAAAACCTATTTGCCTTAGAAAAATTCAAAGAAGAGCTGATTTCCTTCAACGACCCAGACCAAATTAGCGAAACCATCAGCCAATTCCTTGCTTCCAAAATCCCCGCTGAATTTGTACAAGTGTATACTTGGGATGAAAAAGAAGGACAATTTCGCCCAAGACCATTTTTAGAATCACTGGACCAAAAATTTTCCGATTTGCCTTCCATTCCAGTATTCAATCCATTTCTACTTTGGTTATCTGAACGGGAAGGAATCCATATCAAAGAAAACTTCATTCATTTTGCCTCTACCCATCACGAAAAAATAGCCAAACAGGCATTAGATTTTTTTACAGAAACAAAATCTGAATTAGTGGCAACACTTTCCATCAAATCAAGCCTTGTTGGATTTATTTTACTTGGAAAACACAAAGAGGAAAAAGTTTATGATATCGAAGAAATCGAAATCATTTTAGAGATCCTTGCTGTTTCTCTCATGTCTCTATCCAATTCGATGATTTACCAACAGTTGTTAAACTTAACAGAAACATTGGAAGCAAAGGTAAGAGAACGAACGAAAGAATTAGAAGAAACCCAAGCTCATTTAGTACAATCAGAAAAGATGGCTTCTCTTGGGGTGATGGTTGCAGGAATTGCACATGAAATCAATACTCCGGCCGCTGTTATCAACGGTGCTGCCGACAACTTAGATGCTAATTTAGTTTATGTATTATCTCATTTGGGTGATATCACTTATCTCATCCAAAACCCAGACTTTCGTTCTATATATTTGGACATTCTTTTCAGTTTTGTAAAAGAAGATCCTGCGGCAAAAATTGATCCTAAAGATAAATTCAAACTTAAAAAAGAAACTAAACATAAGTTCATCCAAGACGGGATTCCGGAAAACGATGCTACTGACCTCGCTACCTTTATCATTGATCATCATCTTTTGCATATGCAAGAGGAACTCATCCGAATTTGGAAAGTTGGTGGGAAAGAAAGTTTTGAGATGTTAAAGAACACCTTAAGCCTCCAAAGAAATATCAAAAACATTAAATATGCGATTCGTAATATCGTACGGATTGTCAAAGCACTTAAATACTATTCTCACTTGGGCCAAGCATCTTACGCTGAGGCGGATTTACATGAAGGTTTAGAAAACACACTTGTGATTATGCAAAACCAAATCAAACATGGAGTGGAAATTGAAAGGGTTTATGGAACGATTCCTCTCGTTAGGTGCAATATCGATGAACTAAACCAAGTTTGGACAAACCTCATCACCAATGCCATCCATGCGATGAAAAAAATCGAACATCCAAAACTTGTCATTTCCTCAAGAAGGATTGGGGAAGATTATGTAATGATTAGTTTTGAAGATAATGGTTCAGGAATTCCTTCCGAGATCAAAGACAAAATCTGGGATCCGTTTTTCACAACCAAAGACCAAGGAGAAGGTACGGGACTCGGCCTTGGGATCGTAAAAGGTATCATTGAAAAACACAAAGGTAGGATTGAAGTGGAATCCTCCCCAGGAAAAACCAGGTTTCTGGTTTATTTACCGTTAGTTGGTCCTGGAGATGTTCCCAGTCTCCCGAAAGAAATCTTCCGAGAGATTCGAGGTTAAGAGAAAAGAGGATTCCCCGGTTTACGAAGTAATTTTTCCCAACTTTCTTTGGTTTCTTCAAATTTTTTCTGAAGGGCCCCCACTTCTTTTTCATTAGATGATTGTTTGGCCTGTTTCCAAGTTTGGAAGTCTTGAAGTGCAGTTTCCCTTAAATTTGTGAGTTGTTCTTCCCAATGGCGAAGTTTTGATTCTCCTAGGTTTGCAAATTGATTCAAAGTTTCTTTTTCTTTTAGATACATTGTTTTTTGGAGAATTTTTTCTTCGGATACTTTTTTTAAATTATAAGTAAGACCGAGGTAGGACAATCCTTTGATCATCCATTTAGATGGATCATAATCAAACCAACGGATTCCATTTCGATAGTCTGCTTGAAATTCGTGATGAAAGTTGTGAAACCCTTCACCGAACGTAAAAAAGGCGATGATCCAGTTATCTCTTGCGGTTTGTTCTTTGGAAAAAGTTCTTTCTCCCCAAACATGACAAGCACTGTTGATAAAAAAAGTAAATTGGTGAACTACAAAAAGTCGCAGGAAACCCGCAACCAACATCCCCTCTAAAAAAGATCCCCACAACATAGTGATGAACCCAGGCAGAAAAAAACACATAAAGATCGAAATGGAATAAAAATGTTTATGTTGCCACAATACTAACGGGTCATTCACCAAATCTTGAACCCCATTTTGGACATAGGTTCTTTTACGAAACAACCAACCTATATGGGCAAACCAAAATCCCTTTTTGATCGAATAAGGATCTTTGTCCGTATCCACAAATCTATGGTGGATGCGGTGGTCTTCACTCCATTCTAAAGCCGTTGACTGAAAGGCTGCTGCCCCAAAAAGAAGTAACAAAAGTTTGATGGGAGATTTTGCTTCATAGGCTTTGTGTGAAAAAAGTCTATGATATCCTACGGTGATCCCCATTCCCGTTGCGAAAAAATAAAACACAAATAAGGCCCAAGTGCCTATATGGATGGTATCATAAAGATAAAGGTAGAGAGTTCCAAAGATTCCTACCAAAGGAGAAGTGAGTAAAAATATCGTAGTCACCCAATCCATCGGGGCTTTGGTTTTGGTTTCAGCTTGTGTTGTCATAGAGAATTCCTGTTTCGCGCTGTGAGAGTCCCAAACAAGGAAGTCGGTTGCAAAAAAAATAAAATTTCCGTCGAAACTTTTACTCACCCAGGCCAGATCCTTGGTGATTTTTAGGATTTTGGAGAGGGACTGGATTTACGATTTTTTAGCCGTGCCCACTGGAAAGAGTAAGACAGAAATTTTGAAGAACAAAAAAAACTCCAAATATAGAGAAAGAGCCACTTTTTTTCCTGAACCCAAGCCACCAGTTTAAGGATCAGAAAAATTGATTCTTCAAAACTTAAAATGGGGCTCTGTTATATGAATTTTTTTTTATAAAATAAATCCTTTATAATTTTTCGTACCAATTCAAAATAGAATCAGCTACCGTTTCCCAACCTTTTTCTCCACAGATAAAATGACTTTTACCTTCAAATATCTGAATATCCACTTTACTGTTTTTGTCTGAATACTTTGATGCGATCGCTTTTGTAAGGTTTGGTGGGAAGATATGGTCACTGCCACCGCCGATAAAAAGGATTGGTTGGTGAGGTTTTTTGAAATTGATGTTTGCAAAGGAATTTAATACCAATTGGCGACTTACTTTGTAACTTTCCGGTACAGCGTATTTCTCAAAGGCAATTTCTTTTTCCGATTCGGTGATCGTATTAAAAAATGCATAGTTGTACCATTTTTTACTGCCCATAAAAAACTTTTGAAACGAAAAAAATCCGAATGCTGAAATAACCGTTTTTAATGTTTGGAAAGGTGGGAAAACATTCTTCGGTGGAGCACCGTCAATACTGACACCAGCCGCTGCTTTTCCTAATTCCACAAGTTTCAAAACTGCCATACCTGCCATGGAATGTCCAATTAATAGTGGTTTTTCGGGTAAGGTATCAATAAGATTTGATATGTGATTCACAACATCGATAAACCCTGTTTTCGTTAAGTTTGGATGAACATTCTTTCTTAATTCAGATGGTATCCCATCGTGACCTGGGTTCGCAGGTGCGTAAACCTTATAACCCTTTTGTTCATAATACTTTTTCCATTCTGCCCACGTAAGGTCGTTCACAAAATTTCCGTGTATGAGTATAATTGTTTTAGACATTGTAACCTTCTTTTTGACTAAAAAGTGATCATATAGTTTTTTCAGTCAAAATTCTTTTTTATTTTCCGTAAGATTGTTATTTATTCTTATGAAATTATCAATACATTCAACTAACATTAATTTATGTTAGTTTACGAAAGCAGTATAATCCGAATCAAATCTCAACTTTATAGGATTTTAAAAAAGTAGCAAAACGTTTGAAAATCAAACAGTTCGCACGGTAACACAGTATAATTGTGACCAAAACATACCATCCTAACTTTGATTATTGATTCTTTCGATTGATTGGACTTCTACCCGATAAAGACAAACTAACAAACGTAGATGACTAGACAGAATTTGTCCTTTCTTTCCAAAAATTAACAAAAGAAGAAAGAAAATGGCGATCACCCGCTTTGCCCTTTGTTCCTCTTTCGATGGGTCCCAAAATAGAGAAGAGTTGGAAGCGTTTTGGGAAATCACAGAGATTTTTCCTTCCTCACTTCTCCACTGGGTTCGGCATTTGACAAAAACCATCCAGAAAGGAGAACTTTAAGAATCTCTACTTTGGATGGAAAAAATCCTTCCCGAAGAATCCGTTCACGAAAAGACTAGAATTAATCTAAATACTAAGGAGACAATCATGGCCCAAGTAACTCTCAAAGGAAATCCCGTTCCCCTAGAAGGAAACCTTCCCAAACCAGGGGACAAAGCTCCTGATTTTCGAGTCGCAAAGCAAGACTTAGGTGATCTTACACTCAAAGACCTATCAGGAAAGGTAAAAATTCTAGTTGCTGTTCCTAGCTTAGATACAGCAGTTTGTGCCCTCGAAACTAAAAAGTTTAACGAAAAGGCAGCCAAAGAAAATGGAATCACCACACTCATTATCTCAGGTGACCTTCCTTTCGCTATGAAACGATTTTGTGCTACCGAAGGAATCGATTCCGAAAACTTAATCACAGGATCTCAGTTTAAAGATTTTTCTTTTTCAAAAAATTATGGAACTCATATCGCGACAGGCCCTCTTGCTGGACTTTCCGCACGTGCTGTTTTTGTTGTCGATAAAGATGATATCGTTCGTTATACAGAACTTGTACCAGAAATTGGAAGTGAACCCAATTACGATACAGTTCTTGCTGAAGCTAAGAAACTTGTTTAGATAATTCATGGATTTGGCAAGGGAGATGAAGTTCTTTTGCCAAATCTTTGATTTTAGAAACCAAACCTTGATCAAAACTAAAAATCACTAACTTCCAATCTTCTTCAGCACTTGCGATGCATTGTAAAGTATAAGCTAATGCTGAGTTAAGTCTCGCCACATCCATGTGCCGAAACGGTTCATCCAAAAGTAAGTACGGCAAATTAAATTGTTTTCCAATCCGAAAGGCATATTCCAAACGAAGAACATAGGAAATCTGTTCTTTGGTTCCTGTGGATAAATTTTCGAAACGATAACTGTCATTAGATGTATCAGTTTTGATTTGGATTTCATCAGAAAACCCGTTCCAATGGATTTGTTTTGTGGGAAGATTTCCTTTTAATGCATCCATTCTAATTTGTAAGGATTTAACGAGAGAGGACATTTTGTCCGTACTTTCATCCTGCATCTCTGAAAATATCTCAGAAAGAACTTCCAAACTTTGAAAGTTTCTATCCAAATCATTTTTCCATTTTTCTTTGAGTTCTAAATTACGTTTACTGAGTTCCCATTCCTTTTGAGCAGGAACCATTTGCGATTCTAGAACCGCTTTCCCCGTATCCAATTTTTTTTCTAACTCCACAATCTTTCTTTCTAAATCACGGATTGTATCAGAAAGAACTTGGAGTTTATTTTCTAATCTTTGTTTGGTGGCCCTATCTTCAGAAGAAAAGTTTTTGGAAATTCCCTTTTTTTCTAAGTCACCAACCTTTTCTTTCAGTTTGAGTTTGAGTTCTCTCAAATCACCAGTTCCCCACTTTTTTGATTCAAGTGTTAAAGACTGGGTAAGAGTTTGTAACTTTTCTTGTTTGACTCGGATCTGAACGTATAACTCGGAAAGTTCTGATAATGATTGAACACCAGCCTCACGCCAGATGTTTGCTAATTCCTTTTCCTTTTCCAAAAGAATTTCATTTATCTTTTTTTCTTCTGTTTGAAGTTTAACGATTTCTTCTTCAAGATTGGAAAAACTAGAATTCTGTCCTTCTAATTCTAGTTTTTGTTTCGTGTATTCCCTTTCAAATCTTTGGAAGGTAAACGTTAACGATTCCATAGTCAAAGATTCTGGTTTCCACTCTCCCAAAGTTTTAGTTTCCATCTCGGTTGCAATGCGACGAATGATTTCATTCCACTTGAATTCATCCTTTTCTAGTTTGATTTCTCTTGCTCGAAAAAGAAAAAAGAAAAATGCTCCCAAAAAAAGTATTGGGAAAAGATAAACCCAAAGATCAAGTCCTGAAAATATAGAACCAATCAGCGAAAAAACACAAATGACAGCCGATCCTCCCGCCAAACTTCTATTCAACGGATTCCAAATTGTTTTTTGAATGACGGGTGATTCTTCCTGGAATTTTCGAACCATTTGTTTCCAAGTTTCAAAAAAATCAAAATAGGATTCTAACTTTTTAGATTTTTGTTCCGTTTGTTTTTTTTGAGTAAGGGAAGATTCTAGTTTGGTTTCTAAACTCAGTGTTCTCTCTTTAGACAACGAACGTTTTTGCTCTAATGATTTGATTTCCTCATCCAACTGTTTTGATTTTTTATCCCAACCAGATTTTAAAATTTTTTCTTCTGGTTTGGATTCGGATTCCAAAGTTTCCCATTGTAGTAGTTGGCTGTAAACACGATCTGCTTCATTATGTTGTTCACTTTCTTTGAATTCGAGAAGTTCCGTTTGTAATTTAGTTTGTTCCGAATGAGACCCTGACAACTCAAGTTTTAATTTCTGGCGTTCTGTTTCCCAAATCGGTAAATCAACAAATCCAGATGAGATTCTATTTAAAGCCAATTCCGATGCATCAAACTTTTGTTTGGCTAAATTCAATTCGGCCAAAGCAGAATTCCAGTCTTTTGCTGACTTTCTAGTTCCTGTCTTTGCAGAAAGTTGTTCCACTTGTTCAATCAGTTTTTCAGGATTGTATCCACTATCGAATATCGTTTGTTCGATGGTGCTCACCAACTCTTTTTCTGATCCTACATCCATATTTCCTTCACGAATCACGAGTGAGTTCAAAAATAAATTAGGGGAAAGAGTGAGTTTCGGAATTCCTAAATCAGAATTTCTTTCTGCTTTGTATCTAAGATTGAGCAAAGTTCCAAACTTTGTACTTCCAGCGACTTTCACTAACGCAGATACAAAGGCATCCAAAATGGTTGTTTTTCCCGATTCATTCGGGCCTGTAAACACAGTGACTTTTTCTATCGAAAATTCTTTTTGGGAAAAGATACCGAAGTTTTCTATTTTTAAATTCATCGGCTTTTTTTTCCTTCTAAAATCAATCGAATCCCTGTGACTCTTGTATGTTTCCAAAGGATGGGATCCATTTGTTCTTTTCTTTCATTCATTTTATCCAAAAACTGTTTCACAAATTCATTTTCCGATAGATGTTGGATGACAGTGATTTGCGATTCATCGGGATCAAATTCTAAAATTCTAAATTTTGATTTCCAATCTCGAAGGACTTCTTCTTGGAATTTTTGTTTCTCTACCATGGAGTCAACGTACCCAAGAAATCGAAACACAATCCAATCCTCTGGACTTGTGCCACTCAAATAAGTTTCGATCTTTTCTTCTGGTTTTCCTTCTGTATCTAAAGAAACTAAAATTTCCCGGTATTCACCAGCTGACTTCCAATAAACGGATTCTGTCCGAAGATTCGATCCATCTACATGGATCAAAATTCCACCTCTCGGTCCAGATTCACCCTTTCTCCAAACACGAGAGGACCCCGCATAACTAACATTACAATTTCCAAGATTCCCCATCCGAGCCCGGTGTAGATGCCCTATGGCAAGATAATCTAGTCCCAAATTTTGAATCAGATGAGGATCTAAATACGATCCGCCCTCTTCTTCTTCCTCACTAAGACCTGTAAAACTCATCCCAGAAACAGTCCCATGAGCAAGTCCAATCCTTAGTTTGGTTTGTTTGTTTGGTGGTGGAGAAAGTAATAATTCGGAATAATTTTCTTGGTGAGGGATGGACAAAAATTCAATCCCATCATCTTCAAATAAAAAATAAGGAGTTTGGTCCAAAACTTTTACCTTTGTCGACCAATCGTAGTCCGCATAACGATTATGATTTCCTTTTTTTTCTAGAATCTCATGGTTACCCGGTAGAAAATAAATGATTCCTGAATATGTAGATACTTCCTTTAAAAAATCGGAACGAAGTGATTCTAAATCAGGAAAGGTATTAAAAAGATCTCCGCAAAATAGAATACGAGCGCATTTTGTAGATTCTGCTGTCTGCAAGATTTCTCTGAGTACGGAAAGGGAATAAGCCCTTTCCTCAGGGGAATTTTTGGAAAGGTGGAGGTCAGATACTTGTAATAACTTCATACTTTATGTTTAAGGGAGAGTTTACCTCCCCCCTGGGACAAAATAAAGAAATTACGAAAAAAAAGCAAGGGAGCCTTAAATCACCCGGTCTTTTTTAAACTCCGCAATTTTATCCTTTTGGAACCCCAAACCAGTCAAAATCTCCTCTGTATGTTCCCCATGTTCTGGAGGGTCATTTCGATATACAAAAGGTGTTTCTGAAAAATGAAAAGGAGAACCAAACTGAAGGATCGGTCCATATTTTGGATGGTTTCTTTCTAAGACCATTCCTCGGTCTTTCATATGTGGATCTTCGGATACTTCTTTCATATTGAGAATGGGAGAAAGACAAGCATCTGTATTATCAAAAATAGGTTGTAAATCTGAATATGTTTTGGATTTAAAATAATCAGTTAACTTTTGTTTAATGATAGGAATGTTCTCTTCATTCATTGGATGGTCTTTGGTAAGGTTTTCCATTCCGGCCGCTCTTAAAAAAGTTTGGAAGAACATATCTTCTAAAGCGCCAAGTGCCACATATCGTCCTTCTTTTGTTTCATACACATTATAATTGGGCAATTTACCAGATAAAATATCGTTCCCTGCTTCTGGAGATTTTTCTGAAGCAGATAAAATTCCACCGTATAACGAAAGAAATTGGAGAGATGCATCCGTCATCGAAATATCAATTCGTTGTCCTTTGCCTGTTTTTTCTCTATAATAAAGAGCAGCAAGGATAGCAGACAATGCAGTCAGTGTTCCTCCTCCCACATCCGCCATTTGAAAACCAGCGGGTCTCGGAGGATTTCCTGTTTGGTCAAGAACTCCAGAGATCGCCAAGTAGTTCAAATCGTGTCCTGCAAAGTCTACGTATTTTCCCGAGATACCGTAGCCAGAAATTCCACAGTAAATCAAACGTGGAAATTTTTCTTTTAAGACATCATAACCAATCCCCATCTTATCCATTCCATCAGGGCGAAATCCTTCGAGTAAAATGTCTGCATCTTCTAAAAGTTTAAAAAGAATTTCTTTGGCTTGTTCTCGTTTTAAATTCAGTGTAATCGCTTTTTTATTCCGATTCAACATCATATACAAAGCAGGATATCCAGTTTTGCCTTTAAACATAGCGCGAGAACCATCATAAGCTCTTGGATTTTCAATTTTGATCACTTCAGCTCCCATATCCGCTAAATGTTGCGAACATAAGGGGCCAGGGAGGAGTAAGGATAGATCCACTACTTTCACACCGGCCAGTGGTCCTGGGGAAGTTTGGTTTTGATTTTGGTTCATTTGGTTTATTGCATTTTCCTGGAAATTTTTTTCTGATTTAGGGGATTTTTCTCGTAATATATACAGGGAGAACCCTAAATGGGAGCCATACGAGGACAAAAGGGAATCATGTTCAGAGTCTGTATTTCCAGCATTTTCCTCGTGTTTTCCACTCTCACTGTATCTTGCCAATCCATAACACCGCTTAATTTACAGATGTTATTCGGTTCTTTTTTTGCATCAACAACCGGACAAGGTTCTGTCATCTATGATGCACCGAATTTTTTATTTACGAGTGAAAATGGAAGACAAGCAGAATTCACAATTCGTTTGAACATAGAGCCGAACAGTTCAGTAAGAATTGGCCCAGTTACAGTCAGTGACCCCACAGAGGGTGTACTGTTATCAGCAACCTTTCTCGAATTTACAGAAGACAATTGGGATGTTCCACAAATCGTTCGTTTGGCGGGAGTCGATGATTTAATCGCCGATGGAAATCAAAATTATAAAGTACAATTGGGTAGTACTTTTACTTCTGACATTCGATTTTCCTCTATGGCACTTCCTGTTCTACTCGTAGTCAATACAGATGATGAATCCTCTGGAGTTGCCGCAAGCCCGACCTTTGGACTCATCACATCCGAAACGGGAGAAACAGGAACTATTGCCTATGTATTACAAACAAGACCCATGCAAGATGTCATCATTCGAAATTTTGTTTCCAACGATACAACAGAAGCAACGGTCGCCGCAGTAGAGTTGATATTCACACCTAACAATTGGAATGTGCCGCAAACAGTTACCGTAACTGGTGTGGATGATTTTAGTGTAGACGAAAGCACTTTTCAAATATCAGCAGACCCCACCGTTTCCAATGACCCTGCTTATATGGGAAAACCAGTTCCTGTCATTACTGGTACAAATGTGGATGATGACGTGGCAGGATTCACTGTAGTCAATTTATCAGGACTTACAACCACGGAAGCAGGCGGTGCCGTAACTTTTGCTGTAGTGATGAATACTTTACCAACAAGTTCGGTTACCATTCCTTCCATTGTGGCAAGTCCAAGTTCAGAAGGTACAGCCTCACCATCCTCACTTACCTTTGCACCAGGAGAATGGTTCACTCCCAAAATTGTTACTGTAACTGGTGTAGATGATTTTATTGCAGACGGACCGAAAACTGTGTCTATCGTAACCGGTACCGCTACCTCCGCTGATACAGATTACAATGGTTTGGCGGGTCCTGTCTTTCCATCGGTGACAAATACTGACGATGATGTACCTGGATTTATCCTCACTTCACCTGGTAGTTTGACGATCTCAGAAAATGGAGGAAATCTTTCCTTTGCCATCCATCTTTCCTCACAACCACCTCCAGGATTTACCGTAACCCTTACTGGAATTTCAGAAAACAATACCATCACCAATGTTAATACCACAAACTTAGTTTTTACGAATGCGAATTGGAATGTAGATCAATATGTTAATATCACAACAAACAATAATGCAATTGACGAAGATACAAGGACTGTCACTTTACAATTTGGAACCGTAGATACAGGTGGATCTGCAGATCCAGTTTATAACTCAGTTTCACCACCGGCATCGGTTACTATTTTTGTAACAGATGATGATACTGCTGGTTTTACTGTGACTCCTGTTGGTGGACTCGTAGTTCATGAAAATGGAACTCCTTCCACAGAAACATTTACCGTAGTTCTCAATTCACAACCAACAAATTCAGTAAGTATTCCCAGCATCACATCCAGTAATACTTCTGAAATCACCGTTTCACCTTCTTCATTGAGTTTTACATCGGGAAATTGGAACACACCACAAACAGTAACCATCACCTCTGTGTTAGATGGAGTGGATGACGGAGATCAAAACGTAAACATCTCCTTTGGGAATTCCGTTTCAACCGATCCGAAATACAGCTCCATATCCATACCGGCAGTCACTGCCATCAATACAGATAGTAATGAGCCGTTGGTTCGCATCCAAAATCTTTCCGCATCCTCTATGGTAGAAAATGGAACTTCCACCATCACATTTGAAATTAGGCTTTCTTTAAAACCAAATTCCAATGTCACCATTGGGCCGATTACTTCTTCCGACGGAACAGAGGCTGTCTTACTCAATAGTTCTTCCGGTGTTGCCGCATCCAGGACTCTCACCTTTACTCCCACAAACGGACAGGTCGCAAATTATTCAGGAAACACAAGTGATAGTGGCTGGAATGTGGCCCAAGTAGTCACGATCCGTTCTGTTTCAGATTCTTTTGATGATGGGAACATTCCCGTCACCATCCACATTCCGCAAGCAAACGGATCATATTTTACGGGACTCTACCCAACGGGAGCTGTGCCTGGCTACACTGACACTAACGGCAATTTGGTGATTACCATTAACGATAATGATACAGCCGGTTTTACGATCTCTACTACAACATTAAATCTCACAGAAGGAGGAAGTAATGGGACTTTTACCGTTCGTTTGGATTCAGCTCCTTGTGACACTCCGGCAAATTTAGCAGCTTGTGCCTCTGGATCTGTGACCATCCCGATCTCAGGAGAAACCTTTAATTTACCAGACACAGTACAATACACTTTTTCCCCTGCAAGTTTGACCTTTACTCATACGAATTTTTCTACAACACAAACAGTGACTATCGTTGTAACAAATGATTCTATCAATGAAATTAACACAAGAACTCACATACTGACGTTAGGTGCTATCACTGGATCAGGAACAGATTACGAAGGAATGAATCCTTCCGACGTCACCATCAATATTACGGACGATGACAATCCATCTCCGAGTATTTTATTCACTTTGGATGCAGGCCAACCATATTTCACCACAGAGTCAGGGCAATCGGCAATGTATAGCCTACGTCTCGGAAGTCGACCCATTCCAGGAAACCAAGTCACTGTGACAGTGGCAAGTTCCGACGCTACAGAAGGAATGATCAACGATGGAGGAACACCAGTTAGCTCTAAACAATATATCTTCGATGAGAATAATTGGAGTACTTCTGTTCCCGTAGAAATCCAAGGTGTTTCCGATGCCTTAAGTGATGGGAACGTAAGTTATTCTGTGACAGTCAATGGAACAGAAACAGGTTCTATGCCATCCTGGTATGTTAGTTTTGTCGGAAGTACGGGAACTACCGCTACACTAGTGAACTATAGTACATCCGAAAATCCTGTAACCGTAATCACTCCAACCAATATGACTAGGGCAGAAAACGGAGCAGCATTTCCGATCTATGTGCTCCTCAGTCAGGCTCCAACAGATGATGTCACCGTTCCCATTTCGGTAACAACGACCTTCCCTTGCCAATTGATTGTTAGTCCGGTTGTACCACAATTTTCTTTATCAACAAATTCCCTTACCATCACTAACGCTAATTGGAATACGATTGGGGCACATAACACAATCACTGTGACTCCTAATGATGATGCAGTGGATGATGGAAATGTATCTTGCCCTATTGTTGTTGGTGTTCTTTCTTCTACAGACGGTTTTTATAATGGAGTCAATCCTTTTCCGTCTTCAAACTACCCTATGCTCACTTTAAATGATAATGATAGCGCAGGAATTACAACTTCAGGGTTCACTCCCGCTACAGTCATCACTTCCCAGTCAGGTGCATCCTCGGAATTTTATATCCATTTGGATTCACAACCAACAACGGACATCACGATAAACTTTAGCACAACTCCAGGAGGTCTTGTCAGTTTCCCAACAGCTCCTCTCACATTTACCCCAAGTAATTTTGGATCTGGACAACTTGTCACAGTAACCGGACTTGATACGGCCGCCCTGGGTGATGTCAGTTATACCATTGCATCGGTGGTGTCCTCTGGAGAAACAGGCACTGGATTTAGTCCCTCTGCTATCTACAGTGCCCTCACTCCTCTTTCCATTTCAGGCAATCATATCAATTATATTTATGATATCGTCCCTTGCACCGACCCAAACCCGATGAATGCTTGTGGAACATCGGCAAATAGTTCTGGTGGGCTTGTCCTATCACCTAACTTAATCACAACGGAGATTGGTGGACAATCTCGATTCCAAGTTCGTTTACGTGCAAGGCCAAATTCCAATGTCACAATTCCCGTCTCTAGTTCAAATGTGGCAGAAGGAACCACTTCCGTTTCTAACTTAGTTTTTACTTCTAGTAATTGGAATAATTACCAAAATGTTGTCATCACAGGGATTGATGACTTTCTTACTGATGGGAATATAGCTTATTCAATTTTATTTGGCTCACTCAGCGGTGGAGGGACCGGATTCAATGGTGAGTCCTTACCAAATGTTTCTGTCACCAATCAAGATAATGATTAATTTAGATTGGTAGGTTCAAGAATTTAACGCACAAGAGTCCGTATTTCATCTTCAGGTGTATTCCAATTCAAGGTTTTTCTAG